>JANMGF010000306.1:0-2852 GCA_031374535.1 Polyangium sp. (in: bacteria) | reverse complement strand
GGGCGGTGAGACGCGCAGAGGACCGTACCGTCCTATCGTCTGAGCATGGGTCTCATCTTGACGCCGCTTCGCTGGGGCTTTGCCCCAGGCCCCAGCAGGGGCTATCCGCCCCTGCACCCGGACCAGCCAGGGGCTGGACCCAAGCTCGATGAACTGCGCAACGCGCAGCTCATCGAACAGGCCCGGTTCAAGACCACCCACGACCCCGCACACCAAGACGGCCGCGCCGCCGGTTCTGCTGGCAACCCGGGTGCTTCGTCGGCCTGTTTGAAAAACTGCGCATCGCGCAGTTTTTCAACCCTTGGTCCAGGGCCTGCCCTGGTCCGGGTCGAGGGGCGGATAGCCCCCGCGGGGTCCGGGGCAGAGCCCCGGCGCGGCTGCTTTGCGATGAGACCCATGCTCAGTCCTATCGTAGATCCACTTCAACATCTTTTATGTCGGAGGTGGCCCTGTCCTCGCCCGTGGCGCCATTGGTGGCGTCACCGCGGGGCCCCGCTTTACAATCGAGGTACGTCCCCCGCGCGTCGAGACGGAAATACAGGTCGGGCAATGCCGAGAAGATGACCTCGAGCTCCCGGGTCTTCTGCCGGAGCGCCTCCTCCACCTGCACGCGGCCGGTCACGTTACGCAGGAGGGTGTAGGCGCCTTCGATCCCACCCGCGTCGCCCCGGACGGGGCTCGCCGTCACCGCGACCAGGCGATCCGTTTCTTGCGGGACGTCGAACGAGAGGACCTCGTCGACGACGACCTCCCCGCCGAGCGCCCGGGCCAGGGGGGCGCTCGCCCGTGGGGTGCCTGGGGCGTTTTCCGTCGTTGACACCTCTGCGGAAAAAAGGGAGGAGGCTCAGGGACGATCCGGGCTCGCAGGGCACTCACGGGGCCCCGAGCTCGAAGAAATGGCGAATGCGATCGAACAGGTCGCCCTCCGTTTTCTTGATGGAGGGCGCTGCCTCGCTCGAGGAGTCGATGCCTTCCCGCGCGGCCCGAAGCTCCTCGGCCCGCTGCGCGAGCACGACGGCGAGCTCCCGGGCGAGCTCGGGGCGGTTCTCGATCACGCGCTGAAACGGCCCTTTTTCGAGGCGGAAGCACTCGACGTCGGTGTCGGCGACCACGGTGGCGAGCCGCGCTGCACCCGTGAGAAGCGACATCTCGCCAAAGAAGCTCCCGGGCCCGAGCTTCTTCACCTCCCGCTCCCGCCCGCCCTCGGCGACGCGCACCAGAGCCGTGCCGTCCTCGACGAGGTACAGGCAATGCTGCTCCGCGTCCCCCTGATGGGTGATGATCTCGCCACGGGTGAAGGGCGTGTATTTGAGCTGCTCGGCGAGCTCGGTCCGTTCCGCATCCGACAACGCATGGAACAGCGGGACCCTCTCGATCAGGTGCTTGCGCCTCGAAAGACGTTTCGCGTCTTTCTGGGCCGCTCGGCTCGACTCCTCGGTCACGAAGACGGAAGCCGCAGGCATGGCCAGCCGCATGCCCGCGCGCTCGAGCGCGAAGAAGATACGCGTCCGGACGTCCGAGTCGGTCGGGGTGTCCGCGTCGAGGTCGGTCAACCAGTAGCGTAATGCATAACGCCCGTACGACTCGGCGAGATCGAGCAGCACGCAGCTCGGCGCAGGATCCTCCGCGACACGCTCCATCTTGGCGTTTTTCACGGCGTCCCGCACGACGTCGATGACGTCCGAGGGCTGATAACGATAATCCACGTTGAACAGGATGACGCGTCGTAAGTATTGCGGTTTCCCCTGCCGGCGGCCGAGCACCGTCACCTGGGACCTCATGAGCACGTTGTTCGGCACGAGCACCGTCTCCCAGTTCCCCGTCTCGATGGCCGTGTACCTCCAGCGGATCTCCACGACGGACCCGCTCACGTCGTTCACCTTGATGCGGTCGCCGACCTCGATGGAGTTGTCGAGCTGGAGCGCGAGCCCGCCGGCCACGTTGCCGATGACGTCCTGCAAGGAAAAGCCGAGGATCGCGGTGAGCACGGCGCTCGTGGCGATGAGGCCCGAGAGGTTGAGGCCGGCGCGGCTCGTGATGGTCACCGCGGTGACGACCGAGAAGACGGCCACCATCACGTCTTCGACGATGCGCGGCGCGTAGACGCGCAGGCGCGGCAGAATGACGTGGAAGAGCAGCACGGCCGCCGCGCCCACGAAGGCGACGCCGCCGAACACCGCCGCCGGGATCCGGATCTCCTCCACGAAGGCCGAACCCATCACCGCGAGGCCCGCCGCCCCGAGGAGCGAGACCACGTGCATCGACAGGAAAAAGCCGAGCGGCCGCAGCCGTGGCCGGCTCGACGTCGAGAACCGGCTCGCCCCGAGCGCGATCACCAGCGCCGTGAGAAGCCAGAACGTGTGCGCGAGGAGCGCTTCTTTCCAGAGCGCGGAGAGGAAACTCACGGCCGCACCCTACCAGCTCGACGCGCGCGAACCGAGAGCTTTGGTCGACGAACGATCCACGCGAGCGCATCGGCGGGGAGCTGCAAGGCCCGGCGCGAAGGGGGCCATGAATTTTGCGAGGCGTGTCTCGAACACGTGCAAATCCACCGCTTGGGTTCGCAGGTGTGGGTTCCTTCGGTTCGAGAGGGTCCAGAGCCTCTGCATGGAGTGGTTTGAACGTGTGCAAGAGGGTCCAAACACGTCGCGTGGCGTGGTTTGAACGTGACCAAGCGCCGTCATGCCATGGTCATGGCGGCGTTTGCTCTGGTTCAAACATGGTGAAGCAACGGCCCTGACCACATTTCCACGCGTTCAACCCACGTTGTGCCGATGTCATCGTGCCTTTTCCGTGGGTGCAAGGGTGATCATGCAGGTGGCATCGGGCGATTTGCGTCGCGGGGAGGCGCG
>JANMGF010000270.1:0-6612 GCA_031374535.1 Polyangium sp. (in: bacteria) | reverse complement strand
CGTGCCGTCGTAGCCGTCAGGAAGCTTGGACCGACGGAGACGCGCGCGCCGTGAGCCTCCTCGACCTCGCGTCGCGCGCGGCTCGATATCGATCGAGGATGAGGTCGCGCTCCTTTTTATCGAGGATCGCCGGCACGTCCTTCACCTGCATGTCGAACGTGATCGGGGCCGAGCACTCGTTCAGCCAGGCCCAGGACGCGAGCGCCAGCGCGAGGAGACGATCCTCCTCGTTTTGCGGCTGCGCGCCTTCATAAAGCTGAAAAAGCCGCTCGATGATGCGGAGGTGCTCGGCGAACTCCTCCTCCGCGAGCATCCCGCGCACGCGGACCATCGATTCCTCGTAGGAGAGCTCCTGGAGCCAGGGCACGTCGGCCTCGGCGATCGGGTAGAGCCGGCTCGTGGCCTTGAAATGGAGCAAGTTCGCGGCATACATATGGCCGACGCCGCAATACCGGCAGCCGTTCCACAACCCGGCAAACCCCATGATCAGGTTCGAGACGAGCGGCCCATACCGCTTCTCGAGCCCCCCCATCGCCGCGCCGACGGCCTTGCCGAAGCCAAGCGCCCCGGCAAAGCCGCTCGAACGCACGAGCTCCTCCGAGAAGGGGTGCTTGAAGCCAAACGTCTTCATCTCCATCCAGCGCAAAAGACGCAGGAAAAGACGCTCGGGGAGCGTGAGCCGGCGGGGCGCGAGGGCGGCGGCGTCGCTGCCCGTCACGTGAGCCTCCGCGCGCGCGCCATCATGCCCTCGAGCCTGCCCTCCGTGGACGAGAACCACGCCTCGACCTGCGGCAAGGTCTGAAACACGCCGGCCCCCTCGTCGGCGGCGTTGTGGGCGACCAGCGTCGCGAGGCCATGCTGGCGCGGCGTCGCCACGAGCCAAGCCGTCCGGATCTGCCGCCGCCGCAAGAGCTTCTGGCACGTCCCCAGGCCGACCCGCCCCATCACCGTGCAATCGACGAGGCTACGAATGTCGAGCAACACGAGCTTCGTCGGGCCCTGATTGGCCAGGGTCTCGACGGTGCGCGCGGTCAGCTCCTCGGCGATCAGGTCCCCGAGCGCGCCGCCAATCTCGATCGTCACACGATCGGGAGGGATCGTCGAGAACTGGAACCGATATTGCGCCATGGAAGGACGCCCACGGTGGGGGGCGGGTTGAAAAAGCCAACCTGCATCCTACGCGAACTCGGCTCCTCACTTCCACTGCGAGAACATCGATCGGACGGATTCCTTTTCTTGTAGGATCCCGTCCAGGTAAGACCCACCCACCGTCACGCCCGGATCATGCGGGCTCGGGGCAGCCGTCGTCGTCGTCCGTGCCGTCCTCGTCCTCTTTGACCTTGGGGCACTTGTCTTCGTTGTCCGGTACACCGTCGTCGTCGTTGTCGCCGTCCGGGCAGCCGTCGTGGTCCTCGAAGCCGTCCTTGTCCTCGGCGAGCTCGCGGCACTGGTCGGCCTCGTCGAGCACGCCGTCGAGGTCGACGTCACGCACGCGTGGCGCCCACCCGACGCCAAGCATGACGCGCAGAGGCCCCGTGCCGATGCCGGAGAGAAAGCCCCTCGACGCGCTGGCAAGGACCGAAAAATCTCCTAGCTGCGCGCGGGCCCCGAGCCCAATGTCGAGCGCAGCGAGGGTGCCTTTCTGGAAGGGCTTCATCGGGTAAAGGGGCACATGCCCGCTGGACTCGACGAACACCGTGAACCGCCCGGCTTCGTCGATCCCGAGGGCCTGCGGGCGAAACGAGAGCCCAAACGCGAACGGAAGCTCGTGCCCGATGCGCTGGCGACAGCCTTCCACGTCGGTCAAGGGCACCTGCGCGCACGCGAAACGTTCGGTTTCTGCGCGGAGCTTGACGCCCGTGGCGAGATGGAACCCCAGCACGAGGAGGCGGTATTCCGCGAGCAACCGCGTCGTGCTGGTCACGGCACCCTCGCCGAGGAAGGAGCCACGATCGCCAGTCGGGACCGTGAATCGCTCGTGGAGCCCGAGCGCGAACCCGCCGAGATCGCCGGCCGTGGGCGCGACGAGGACGAGCTTGCCCGTGAACGCGAGGTCGCCGAGGGCCTGGGCCGGGATGTTCGTCGGTCCGAGGGCGGCGATGGAGTCGAAGTCGGGCGGATCGCCCTTCTGGTAAAGGGCGAAGGGCAGGGCCGCGCCGAAGGAGAGGCGCCCGAGCGCGCCGATGTTCGCGACGAGGTCCCCCGTGAGCTGGTGGGTGAGCACGTCGAACGCGTGCTCGTCGGTCGCGGGATCGCGGAGGGTGATGGATCGATAGGCGTAGGAGCCGTACACCGCGAGGTTCCAGTCGCCGTGGGCCGGCGTGGAGACGGGCTCGAGGAAGAGGGTGCCCGCGGGATCGGTGGACGGATGGTAGCCACGGAGATCGAGCGAAGGCACGGGATCCGGCTCGATCGCCGCGGCGGAACGCGTCACGAAGGACGCGGCGAGGGTGAGCAGAAGAAGAGCACGCGAAGAGAAGAAAGGCATGGGGACGCGGGTAGGTTAGCGCAGGAGAAACCTCCGGGAAAAGAGGTCCGCGCAGGGTGCCGCGTTCTTCGACCGAAACGGATCTACCGATACATCCGATCGATCCGGGCCTCCGGCGACCGGGGATCCAGGAGGACGAGCGCCACGTAAAACACCCACTCGGCGGGCTTCATGACGAGGTAGACGAGGTCCGAGAGCCAGGCCGAGCGCAGGGAACGGCACACGGGGCGCGCGAGGAGGTCGTAGGTTCGTCGGGCCAAACGACCGAAGCGGGGCCAGCGCTCGTGGAGCAGGTCCTCGAAGGCGTTGGCCACGGCGAGCTGGCGGTTGACGAGGATGGGGGCGCCGCCGCGCCGGCCCAGGCGAAGAGGACGCACGAGCCAGGAATGGCCGCGGGCGGCGACGGTGCAGAGGTAATGGCAATCGCCGGGGATGATCTCGACGGGGAGCTGGGAAAGGGTGTAGTTGCAGGTCTGGGTGAAGACCCGGAGCGCGCCGGCAGGCTGGCCCAGCCAAACCGCGTGGAAGACGGCGTGGAGCCCGAGAAGGGCCGGGGACAAGGCGAGGGCGCGAACGAAGGTCGGCCGGTGGATCTTCTCCGGAAGGAAGGATTGCGCGGGTTCTTCGCGGTAGACGGGTTTTGCTCGGACAAACTCCTGCGCGCGCGCGTCGGCGCCCCGGAGGCGCAGGCGGTGGCGAAGCTCGGCGCCGTAGAGGATCAGCGTCAGGACAGGGGCCAAACACGGCAAGAAGATCGGCGGAAAGGCCACGCCGGCGAGCACCCACAGGCCAAAATGCACGGCGAGGAGCGCGTGGACGACCATTCCAGCGAGCATCGCCGCATGCACGAAGAGCTCGGCCAGGGCCGGATGCAAGGCCGCGGGCCTTCGGCGCGAGATCACGTAGGCGAGTGCGGTGACGACGTGGA
Organism: Polyangium sp. (in: bacteria); assembly: GCA_031374535.1. Classification (GTDB taxonomy): domain Bacteria; phylum Myxococcota_A; class Polyangia; order Polyangiales; family Polyangiaceae; genus Polyangium. The sequence goes on along the minus strand of JANMGF010000270.1, from coordinate 3,196 downwards.
AGGCGAGGAGGCCCCAGACCTCGGGCTCGGCGAGCGGGCGGAAGAGGGCGTCCAGATCACATTCCCTGACCTGGCACCGCGCGTCGACGATGTGGTTGTAGACCAGCCCCCACGCGGGCAGGATGCCAAGAATGAGGACGGCAGCAGCAGCAGCAGCGCCCCCGCGCCCGCGCCGCCGCAAACGCTGGTAGAGCATGACGACGGCCACGATCGCCGCGCCGACGCCGAGGAGCCCGAGGACCACGAAGAGCACGAGCGCGGCCTGATTCCCCCGCGCGCCGAACACGAGCAGGCCCGCGAGGACCGGCGAGGCGTACCCCGCAACGAGGAGCAGGGCGAGCGCGGCGTCGGCGAGGCGGCTGTGCTGGGAAGGCGTCTCCTCGGGGGACGGCGGGTCGGGCTTGGGCTCGTCTTGGCGTTGGTTTTCCCCGGTTTCCATGCGGCGTGAGGCCCATGGTATCCCGTGTGCTGCGAGCTGACACGCGGATCCTCGCCACGCCTCACGGGCCCTGCCCGGCCGCCTCGCGCCAAACGTTCGCCTTCGCGACCGAACCATGCGAAGAGTCGAGGCATGGACGTCATCCGGATTCGCGGTGGGAAGCCTCTGGAGGGCAAGATCCGCGTGAGCGGCGCGAAAAACGCCGCGTTGCCGATCCTGTGCGCGACGTTGCTCTCGGACGGCGAGAGCATCCTGCGCAACGTGCCGGCGCTGAAAGACATCGAGACCACGGGAGAGCTTTTGCGTGTGCTCGGGCGCAACGTGATGGTGGACCCGCCGATGGTGCGCGTCGCCGGCGGCCCCGAAGCGAACCCCGAGGCGCCTTACGAGCTCGTCAAGCAGATGCGCGCCAGCGTGCTCGTGCTCGGCCCCCTCGTCGCGCGGTACGGTCGCGCCAAGGTGAGCTTGCCCGGGGGATGCCAGATCGGCTCGCGCCCGGTCGACCAGCACTTGAAGGGCCTGGAGGCGCTCGGCGCGACGATCCGGCTCTCGGGCGGGTACATTCACGCCGAGTGCACGCGGCTCAAGGGCGCCGAGGTCGTGTTCGACATGCCGACCGTGACGGGCACCGAGAACCTGATGATGGCCGCGGCGCTGGCGAAGGGCCGCACGACGCTCGTCAACTGCGCCCGCGAGCCCGAGGTCGAGGAGCTCGGGCGGGTGCTGAACAAGATGGGCGCGCGGGTCGACGGCGCGGGGACGGACGTCATCCACATCGAGGGTCGCGACGAGCTCGACCCGTTCGATCACGCGATCATCTCGGACCGCATCGAGGCCGGGACGTACATGGTCGCGGCGGCGGCGGCGGGCGGGGACGTGCTGCTCGAAGGCGCGCCGCTCGAGTCCCTCGAGGCGGTGGTGGCCAAGCTCCGCCAGACGGGCGTGGAGGTGGGTCGCGAGGGCGATTGCGTGCGGATCCGCCGCGATCCCGACAAACCGCTGCGCGCGGTCGACGTGGTGACGGCGCCGCATCCTGGCTTTCCGACGGACATGCAGGCGCAGTTCATGGTGCTCATGTGCCTGGCGCGCGGGACGTCGCGGATCGTGGAGACGATCTTCGAGAACCGCTTCATGCACGTGCCAGAGCTGCGTCGCATGGGCGCGGAGATCGACACGGACGGGCACACAGCGCACGTGCACGGAGGCCTCCCGCTCTCGGGCGCGAAGGTGATGGCCACGGATCTGCGGGCGAGCGCGTCGCTGGTGATCGCGGGGCTCGTGGCGACGGAGGGGGAGACGGAGGTTTTGCGCGTCTACCACCTCGATCGGGGCTACGAGTTCATGGAGCGGAAGCTCGCGACGCTCGGCGCGGATACGGTGCGCATCAAGGGGCAGGGGTGAACAGGGCGCCGCTTTCGATCGCGGTTCCGAAAGGCCGCATTCTGAAGGCGCTCGCGCCCTTGTTTTCCCGCGCGGGCCTCGACGTGAGCCCACTGCTCGCCGACGATCGGCGCCTGGTGCGCGACGACGCCGAGGGCCGGCTGCGATACGTGTTCCTGAAGCCGGACGACGTGCCGACGTACGTGGAATACGGCGCGGTGGATCTCGGTATCGCGGGGCGGGATACGTTGCTCGAAAAAAAGGCGGACCTTTACACGCCGCTCGATCTCGGAATCGGTCGTTGCCGTCTCGCGGTCGCGGGGCCGCGGGGGAAAAAGGCGCCGGACGTGCCGCGCGTGGCGACGAAATACCCGCGTATCACGGCGGATTTTTTCGCGAAAAAGGGAATCCAGGCCGAGGTGATCCCGGTGTCCGGCTCGGTGGAGCTCGCGCCGCTCGTGGGTTTGTCGGACCTGATCGTCGACGTGGTCGAGACAGGAAAAACCCTCGAGGAGAATGACCTCGAGGTGATGGAGACGGTGGCCGAGGTGAGCACGATGTTGATCGCCAACCGCGCGGCCTACAAGCTACGCGCGGCGGAGATCCGGCCGCTTTGCGAGGCGATCGGGAGGGCGGTGGCGGAAGCGGTGGGGTGAGGGGGCGCGCAGGTCCGCCCCTCCCGCGTCGATTTCCATGTATCATCCCTCCCCGGAGGTGATGATGCGCGCTCTACGTTCATCCTCGAAAACGACACCCCTCGCCCTCGCCCTCGTCCTCGCGACCTTCGGCGCCTCGGAGAACGCCTCGGCCACGGGCATGCAGGGGCATATCTACATGGCCCATTGCGCTGCGGAGCAAGCCACCGATCCGAGGCTCCGCGCCGTCTTCGACGCCCACCTGAACGACCTCTCGAACGGGGCCTTCTTCCCCGACTCCGGATACACCGCCGACGACCACGATCAAGGCGAAATCCCGCACTGGGAGCAATACGTCGAGGCGTACATCCAGACGATCCGCGAGCGTTATCCGGCGCCCTACGATAGCCCCGAGGCCCGAACACACGTCGCGTTCCTCCTGGGGCTCGCCGCCCACGGGATCACCGATTCCACCTTCGATTCGCTCCTCTACGAGCGCGCGGACCAGGTCGACCCGGGGGACATGGATAGCTTCGACATGGCCATGGACATCTTCCTCGTCCACGACAGGCCGCGGTATTACCTCCCCGAGATCGTCCACGACTCCGCGACGCATTCCGAAATTTTCGGCACCCGGATGAACCACCCCGTGCCGGCCGAGAACATCGACAAGGCCATGAAGACCGCGTGGTCCGGCATCTCGATCGTCGCGAAATACCTCTACCTCGGCGCCGACGACTAC
>JANMGF010000237.1:0-6073 GCA_031374535.1 Polyangium sp. (in: bacteria) | reverse complement strand
AGCAGGTGGCGGACGTCTGCGTGGAGACCCTGCGCCAGAACGACATGCAGGAGGGCTACATCCGGCCGCTCGTGTACATGGGCGACGGGCCGATGGGCGTGTACGCGCACGACAACCCCGTACGCACCACGGTCGTCGCGTGGCACTGGGGCCAGTACCTCGGCAAGGGCGCGACCGAGTCGGGGATCCGCGCGAAGATCTCCGCGTTCGCGCGGCACCACATCAACGTGGGCATGCCGAAGGCGAAGATGATGGGGCAATACACGAACTCGTCTCTCGCCAAACGCGAGGCGCGCATCGCCGGCTACAACGAGGCGATCCTGCTCGATCCGAACGGCTACGTCAGCGAGGGATCGGGCGAGAACATCTTCGTCGTGCGCCGGGGCAAGCTCATGACGCCGCCCCTCTCGGCCTCGATCCTCGAGGGCATCACGCGCGACACGATCCTCGCGATCGCACGCGAGGAAGGCATACCCACGTCGGAGGAGATGATCACCCGGGATCAGCTCTACCTCGCCGACGAGGCGTTTTTCACGGGCACCGCCGCCGAGGTCACGCCGATCCGCGAGGTCGACGATCGTCCGATCGGCGAGGGCCACGTCGGTCCGATCACGCGCAGGCTCCAGCAGCGCTTCTTCGGCATCGTGCAGGGCGAGGACAACGCGCACCCCGAGTGGCTCACGCGCGTCCCCGCTTGATCGTGCGCGCGCCTCTCGCGCTCGTCCTCGTTGCGTTTGCGCTGCTCGGTTGCGGCAGCAAGGCCCCTTCGCAACCCCCGACGAACCCACCGCCGCGCCCGCTCCCCTCCGCGGGGAGCGCGGCGCCGCCTGCGGACCCGATCGCCGCGGCCACGTCCTTCACGACATTCACCTCCGCGCGCTTCAACCTCGCCGTACCGATCCCCGACGGCGCGTCCTTTCGCGTGGACGATCGGACCGAGCGCTGGCTCGTCGCGACCCACGAGGCGACGAGCTCTCTCTTGCTCGTGCGCACGTGGCGCGAGGATGCGGTCGTGAACCGTGCGCGGTGCGAGGAACGCGCGCGCACGTGGCGCGACCTGCCTGTACGCGCTTCGAGCCGCCTGCTCGAGGCGCGGCGCGTCCCGGTGCCCGCCGATCACGACACCGTGGCCGAGGTGCGTCTTGGTCTCGGTCGATCCCCCGCCGAGGGCTTCGTGCTCGCGTTCGGCGGCTGGGCCAAACGCTGCTTTGCCTACGTCTTCGTCACGCGTGACGCCGACCCCCGTGTCGTGACGGCGCGCCTCGCGACGCTGATGGATGGCTCGCTCGCGCGGATCCGGATCGAGAGCGAGCTCGCCCCCGTGCGGCCCGTTCGCGAGCCTCTGCCCTGACGCGCCCTGATTCTCAGAGCCCCGCGAACGCCTGACAAAACTTGCTCGTCTTGGCCTCGTCCTCCACGAGAACCCAGGTCCCCGTCGAGGTCTCGCCCTCCGGCGGCATGCCGAGCATCGACGGCAAGACCAGACAAACCACCTCGTAACGCCCTTCGATCGTGCCCGCGGGGAACATCTCGTCGACCGTCTCGAACTGCCCCGTGATCTTGCCCGTCGACGTGCGCAGGAAGGCCGTGCCCGGGCCGATGATCCGCGCGCCGCTCTGCGACAGATGGGCGAGCGTGCCTCCGCTGTACCCCTCGGAGAGCGTCACCGAGAAGCTTCGCTCGAGCAGCTCGGGTGTCGTGATGTCGAAGGCCAGGCTGAGCCCAACGCCACGTTTGTCCGCCGTCGAGAGCGTGACGGACGCCGTCGCGCCCGGGCCGTTCGGCAAGGGCGCCGTGACCTCGATCGTCGCCGGATCCCCGCGGAAGATGCGTCCGTCGGACATGCGGATCGACAGATCCTCCGTCACCGCCGTCGTCCGGAACGCGAACAGATCGCTCACGTCATCCACCGAGCATGCCATGGCGCTCATCGCGGCCGAAGCTGCGCACACGTACTGCGCGAACCCGTTTCTCTCGTCCTTCATTGGCCTATCCTCTGGCTTCAACACCCGCAGTCGAGCACCTGGATGGTGAGCGGGTTGTGGATGACGTTGTCGCTCTCCGAGCTCTCCACGACAGCGTTGTTCGCGTCGGCTTGGTGGTAGAGCCAGTACAAACCTTTGGGCGTGCCGCACGGCACCGTGGTCGTCACGCTCGGGTGCACTTGTTTCTCCGCGGTGACCGTCGCGCCGTACCACGTCCCGAGCGTGATCCCCGCCCACGCGTGCGCGTTCGGGCTCGTCGCCATGAAGAAGCGCTGGTCCGATGCCACGGTCTTGGTCCCGGTGTTGGCCGTCGTGAAGTGGAAGGAAAATGTCTCGCCGCGACAGCGCTGGATCGTCTTCCACGGCGCCGTGCTGCGGATCGTCCCGCTCGAGAGGCGCTGCGCGGAGGCCATCAGGTTTGTCTCGCCGATCGTCGATGGATACAGAAAGCGCCCGCCCGCCGCGTCATCCGGCATGGGCTGCGCGAACATCGCGCTCGGCCCGCCTCCGAGCGGGACGGGCGGCGAGGGCCTCATGATCGTGAAGTCGAGCGCGTGGTTGTCCGGGCCGCCCGCCGACGTGATCGACAAACCGTGCGCGTGCCCGAGCTCGTGCAGCAGCGTCGAACGACCGGTCCGCGTCGGCGTGAACGGACACGCGCCCGAGGCAAACGCCTCGTCGGGGTTCTCGAAGCTCTGCGTCGACAGGTTCGAGATGAGCACGTTCACCTCGTCGATCCGGTCGCAGCTCCGCACGATCACGCTCGTCCCGAGCGAACCGTCGATGCTCGCCGCCTCCACGAGCGCCACGTCGTTCCAGCCGTCGTCGAGATCGACCCAGCAGTGGTTCGTGGACCAGGCTCCGTAGTGGTAGGCGACGTCCTGCATGCCCCCGATGCCGCGCCATTGCCCGATCGCCGAGGCGTAGGCCTTCGCCTGCGAGGAGCCCGAGGGGATGCTGCACAGGTTCTGCACGAGCCCGAACGACGACTTCCAGCGCACGTTCTTGCCGCTGCACGTGAGAAACCGGAACGCCTCGGCCCGGCTCGTGAGCGTGAGGCACGCGAGCGCGAGGCACCCGGCGATGAGGCTCAGGTGAAACCGCATCACGGCGCACCCCCGTCACACACGTCGAGCTCCTTCGGCGTCGCATCCAGCGCCGGGGCGGGCGGGCCGAAACACGCGAGCAGGTCGTCCGTGCTCTCGGGGGCGGCCGCCTTTGCGGGCGCGCGGGTCGTCGTCACGCGACGCCACGGCCCTGCCGACGCTGGCTCTGGCGAGAACGATCCATGCGGCCAAGCTCCCGTCGCGCGGGCGAACGTACGCAACGTTTCGGCGAGCTCTCGCGCGTCGAGGGCTCGATCCACGTCGGCCTCCGTGATCCACGTGGCGAGGCGCGGCGGCGTCGTGGCATCGAGCGCGCCGCTCGGGCGCACCCACAGGAGCGGCCCTGCCACGATCTCCGTCGCGCCCACGCCCGCGACGAGGCGCCCGTACGCGTCCACCAGCGCGCGCTTCGTCCCCACCGTGTCCACGCGGAACACGTGCCCGAAGGCGATGGGCGAGAGGGTCCAGTCGGTGTTCCGCAGGAACGCGAAATAACGCTGCCCCTGGGCGAGCTCTGGCACGTGTGTCGCTGCGATCTCGCGTCCGTCTGGCAAGAATCCTCCGAACGATCGGATCTCGAGGGAGCTCGGCAGCGAGGTCCCCAGCGAGCCGAGGTGCAGAACGACGTTCGTCACGATGGCGACCGTCCGAGGCCCTTCGATCTCGTCGAAATGGAAGCTCACATCCTCGACATCCCCTTCGATCACGGCGGCCGTTTGTCGCAGCACTTCGGCGAGCGTGTTCGCGGGCGAGGGGGGCGTGCCTGCGCGGGCCTTGGGGGTCCAGAGCGACGCGCAGACGATCACGGCACAGATGAGACTCGGACGGATGGATCGCATCGGACGTCCTCCGGCGTTTGGGTCTTTTCTCGACGGCGGCGCGGCCTGACGGGATCGTTCGCGGCGGCGTCGTCGCCGCATCCTCGTCCTGCCCGCGTGGCGGTCGACTGGGCCGGGACGAACGTGGTCCCGGCGAACACGAAGGATCTGGCGCATCGGGAATCGAAGGGCCATCGGGCGTCGAGGCCGTCTGCGGGAGGTACTTCCCTGCTCTGTCGGGTGAGCGACGTACGCGCGCCGGATCCAGCGAGATCCCGCGGCTGCCCTGATCCGCCCCGGTTTGTCTTTCCAGGGCTTGGTTTGTCCACCCCTGGTTTGCCCGTTTGTCCCTCGTGCGGGCCGCCTGCGGGGGATGTCACGCGTCGGGCGAGGACCGGAAGGGTAAGGCAGGGATCTCGCCGGGCCTTCCGAGCAAGAATCCCTACATCGGAGACGGGTACCCCGTGGTTTCCGCCCGGGTCGACCTGCGAAATGGACTTTCGCGGGACGGACGACCTCGCTACGTTGCCAAAACCTTGTTCCAGGCGACGGTTTTCGCCCTGGGACGCACCGGGGAGAACGTCATGAACGTGCGCATTCTTGCTGCCTCCACGCTCGCCGCGGCGCTCGCTGTGAGCGGCTGTGGTTATTCCGAGGAAGAGTGGAAGGCGCAGCTAGACAAGTACAACCAGCTCCTCGCGGACAAAAACGCGAGCGAGGCGGCCGCGGCCGACGCGCAGAAGCGCCTCGCGGCGGAGCTCGCGGCCGAGCAGTCGAAGGTCTCGGAGCTGACGAAGAAGCTGTCCGATGCCGGCGTGGACATCGGCAAGCTGAACGAGACCCTTCAGGCGACGGCGACGAAGGTGTCGGCGTTGAGCTCGACGCTGGAGGAGCGCGAGAAGGCGCTCGCTGAGTACAAGGCGCGCGCCAAGCAGCTCGAGCAGATCAAGTCGCGCTTCGAGATGCTACGCAAGAAGCTCGACGAGCTGACGAAGCTCGGCCTCGCGGTGAACATCCGGAAGAACCGCATGGTCATCTCGCTCCCCGGCGACGTCCTCTTCGACTCGGGCCGCGAGACGCTGAAGAAAGAGGGCAACGAGATCCTCACGCAGGTCGCGAACATCATCAAGAACGACGCCTCGCTGCTCGGCCGCGACTACCAGGTCGCCGGGCACACGGACAACAAGCCCCTCGCGGGCGGCGTCTTCCGCGACAACTGGGGTCTGTCGCTGATGCGCGCGCGTGAGGTCTTGCTTTTCCTCGTGAACGAGAAGGGCGGCAGCATGCCGACGTCCAAGTGGAGCGCCGCCGGCTTCGGCGACACCGACCCGATCGCCACGAACGACACGGACGAAGGCCGCAAGAAGAACCGTCGTTGTGATCTGATCGTGGTGCCGAGCGTCGAGGAGATGCTCGACCTCAAGGCGATCACGGGGCCGTAAGTCCGCCCCGCTTTCCTACCGCCCCGCCTCGTTCTCTCCCGCCGTCAGGGACACCCTCCATCGTCGTACCAGGGGTTCTGGCTCTGGATCAGGCTGCACTGATCGAAGCACGTCCCGCCTGCGCACCCCTTCCCTTTCGACCCGCCGGGCGAGCACGCAATGGGCATACCCCAGCAAACCCCCGTCGCCATGGGCGAGCAAGCGTTCGCCTGCGCGACCCTTCGATTGCAATGGCGTCCCACCGCGCAAGGCATCTGCGGGTCGCAGGCCACCGCGTCGGCGGCCGGGCAGGCCCCCGGCGATTTCACGCTCGACCCGAGCGCCTCCGCGACCTCCGCATTCCAGTACGTCACCCCATCACACCCGCAAATCAGGTTTTGCGTCTGCGACTGCAAGCCCTGCGGAGGCTTCAGCGCGCAAACGCCCGCGGTGCACCCCGGCGCAAAACAATAAAGGCCGGGATCACATCCTCCGACGCCGCCCATACACGCCGCCCCGACCCCATTCCCTCCGCCCGCGCCGCCGCTCCCGGCCCCGCCGCCGCTCCCGCTTCCGCTCGCGCTCGCGCTCGCGCTACCGCCTCCGCTTCCGCTTCCGCCGGCGCCCCCACCTGCCCCCGTTCCCGCGCTGGAGGCACCGCTCCCCGCGTTTCCTTCGCTCTCGTCGCCGCACCCCGACACGAGGACGGAAAAGCCCCCGGCAAACATCAACGAAATCAGGAT
>JANMGF010000222.1:0-1495 GCA_031374535.1 Polyangium sp. (in: bacteria) | reverse complement strand
CGAAGACCGTGAACCCGAGCGGCTGCCCCATCACGAGCGTCGAGACGGCCACGAGCGCCGCGGCCCAGAAGACGATCCACGCGACGAGCCGCTTCGGATTGACCTGCTTCCACGCGTCCTTCGCGTCCGCCGCGACTGGCTTGCCCGCCTGCGCGCGCACGCGCCGGACCGCCTCCACGCCGATGAGCGACATGTCGACCACCGCCGCGCCGAGGATCATCGCGAGCCCGATGAGGAAGCCGATCTTGCGGAAGCTCTCGCCCTCCTTGAGCCAGCCTACCGTCACGAGATACGGCGTGATCCACCGGCCGATGATCCCCATGAGCAGCGCTGGCACCGCGATCCGCGCGCCGACGACCATGCCCGCGCCGACCGTCGACGCCGAGAGCTGCGTCGCGCCCACGAAAGGCAACTTCTCCACGAGCGCCGCGAACACCATCCCCGCGCCCGTGCCGCTGCCGAGCTGCCCGATCGAGCGCTTGAGCAAACGTTTGTCCGTGAGCGCGCGGAGAATGTTCGCGACCGCGTAGCCGCTCGGGAAATCGAGCTTCAAACGGTCGACGAGGATCGGCGTGTACACCATGCCGAGGCCCACGCCGAACATGCCGATGCACATGAAAAACAGCATCAGATGGTGCGCGGGCGGCATCGGGATCCCGAGCCACGTCATCGCCTGGATGAGCACGCCCATGCCCGCCATGCCCGCGACGCTCGCGGCCATCGTCTGCATGTAGTTGGCGCCGTGCTTGCCCTCGGGCCCGTAGCCGTACGTGACCGCGCTCCCGAGGATGCCCGCGAGCACCTGACCGCCGACGAAGAACCCCAGGCTGAAGTTCATGTACGCGGCCGCGATCCCGCCGAGAGGACCGAGAATCAGGATGGCCACGGCCGACAGGAGCACGTGGTAGCCCGGCGAGTCGATCTTCGGGAGGAACGCGAATTTGGGGCGCGACGCCTCCTCGGCGCCGGCAGACGTCGGGGTTGTCATGGGGAACCCGATGCTAGCAGCACGGACGGGCCCGCTGGACCAGGGATCCGCGGTCCCATCCGTCCGGAAAGACGTCGCCCTCCGGGAGCACGAGGCGGAGCACGAGGAGATCCTGGACGAACCTCCGCGGGCCGCTCGCCAGCCGGCTCGCCAGCCCTTATGGTCTTGGGGCCCATGATCCCCACGCGTTACCAGAACCTCGAGGAAGCCCGCGCGCGCTTCGGCGACCGCGTGGACCGTCTCGCGCCATTCCTGCTCCGCGGTGATCCGCTCGCCGACGCGGTGATCGAGGAGATGGAAAACGCGCCACCCGGGAGAGGTTTTTCCCTCTTCGACCAGGCCCTCCGTCACCCCGCGCCGGGGCTCGATCTGCCGCCCGCGATGCGCGCCTTGATCGACGGGGCCTCGCACGTGCCGGCCTGGGTCGACTGGGACGCGATCCGGCGCGGGGGCGAGCTGCTCCTGCGCTCGGGGGCGCTCGGAGGCGCGGTGCTCGGCACGTATTCG
>JANMGF010000195.1:0-3494 GCA_031374535.1 Polyangium sp. (in: bacteria) | reverse complement strand
AGTGGGACGACCTCGCCAAGGACGTCGATACCGCCTGGAACGACTTCAAGTCCGCGGCCGAGGGCGCCTTCGACGCCATGAAAAGCGACAAGAAAGACTGAAGCCAGGCCCGGGGGCTACGCGCCTGCCAAGACGCTTGACCGATCCACTGCTCGAGAATCGGCTCGGCCAGCAGAAAGCTCGGCTCCATGACCTCGCGCAAATAACGCTCGCGTAGCTCCGCGTTCATCAAGATGTCGGGCAACACGGCCTGGAACGCGCGCAGATTCTGGTCCATCACCGAAAGGCGGTGGCGCCGGCGCTCGGTCTCGCTCTTGACGGGGTTGATTTTCGACGGTCTCGAACAGGAGAAAAGCCGATGAGCGCCATTTCCGCTCTGCACCACGCGCCCACGGGCCGGCTCGTGGACATCACCCGGCCCGAATTCAAGGCCAATCCCTTCCCGTTTTACGCCGAGCTGCGCGAAAACCTCCCGGTCTATCGCGCCCGGATGGGTCGGCTGGAGGGCCTGCTCGTCACGCGGTACGACGACGTGCTGGCGACGCTCAAGGACCCGCGCCTGGCGAAAGACGTGCGGCGCATCGAAGGCGCAGCCGAGCTGTCGAAGCGGCCGAGGATGCCCGGCTTCATGCGAGCCCTGGAAACCAGCATGCTGAACCAGGACGACCCGAACCACGCCCGGCTGCGCGCGCTCGTGCACCGCGCGTTTACACCCGCGCGGATCGAGGGCTTTCAGGCGCGCATCCAGACGATCGCCAACGAGCTCCTCGACGCGGTGGAGGCCCGCGGGCGGCTCGAGCTCATCGAAGACTTTGCGCTGCCGCTGCCGCTGACCGCAATCAGCGAGCTTCTGGGCGTGTCCCCCGCGGATCGCCAGCGTTTTCGGCGCCTGGCGCAGGTGGTGGTGCTCCCGCCGACCCCGGTGAACGCGATCCGATTGCTCCCGGCTATGTGGCTCCTGATCCGCTTCTTGCGCGAATTGCTCGCCGAGCGCCGACGGAACCCGAAGGACGACCTCTTGACCGCGCTCGTGGAGGTCGAAGAGGGCAACGAACGCTTGAGCGAGGACGAGGCCGTCGCCATGGTCGTCTTGCTCCTGACCGCAGGTCACGAGACGACGGTCAACCTGATCTCGTCTGGCATGTGGGCCTTGCTCCAGCATCCAGAAAAGCTCGAATGGCTGCGGAAACGGCCGGAGGAGATCAAACCCGCCGTCGAGGAGCTCTTGCGTTTCACGAACCCCGTCGAGACCGCCACCGAGCGGTACGCGGCCGAGGATTTCACGCTCCACGGGACGCGGATCCGGCGCGGCGAGATGGTGCTGGCCGTGCTGGCCTCGGCCAACCGCGACCCGTCGCAGTTCACCCGGCCCGACGAGCTCGACTTGACCCGGAAGCCGAACCGCCACCTGACCTTCGGCCAGGGCATTCATTTCTGCCTGGGCGCGCCCCTCGCCCGCATGGAAGGCCAGATCGCGATCAACCTGCTCCTGCAAAGATTGCCCGATCTGCGCCTCGCGGTGCCGGCCGAAAAGCTCCGCTGGCGGGGGACGCCGGTGGTGCGAGGGCTCGCGGCGCTGCCGTTGCGGTTCAAGAGTCCTGGGCGGTAAGCGGCGAAGTTTACGTGACAGCGCGTCGTTCGCTCCTAAGCTTTCCGGCATGAGGCTCGTCGGACAGGTGCACGTGAGGCTTTCAGGCGAGGTCATCCATCGGGAGCCGAGCTTCTGGGAGAAGATCAAGCAGCGGCTCGGCGGCTCGCCGGACCTCACGACGGACCGCGTGCGGGTCGCGTTCGAGGCGAGCGCGCTCGTCGATACGGTCAAACGCGCGCTCGTCCGGCTGGGCTTCGACAACGCCGTCTCGCTGGTGGTCGACGACACGGTCGTTTTTCAGGACACGGACGGCAAGGCGGGCGATCTGCCGGATCTCATGCTCGCGATGTCGGAGCACACGTCGCTCTTCGGCAGCGGATTCCGGGAGCTTCGGCTGGCGCTCGAGCACGAGGAGGCGGGCCTGCATCTGCTCGTGGAGACGCGGGCCTTCACCGAGCACCGCGCCGGGGAGCCTTCGGCCTACGTCTCGGTCGGCGGCCGCATCCAGGAGCTCGAGCCGAAGCGCGGCGAGTCGGCGGACGATTACCGCACGCGCGTCACGCCGCTCGCGGCGGACAGCTCGCGCCTCGAGAGCGCGCGGCTCCAGTTCGAATCGTTCGTGGCGCGCCTCGAGGGGGCCTTGCGGGCCGCGATGCCCGAGGCGATCGTCGAGCAAAAACGCGCGGAGGCGCTGGTGGTGCGGCCATCGGCCAAGCCCGAAGAAGAGCGGGAGCTCCCGCCTTCGAACCCGGCCTACGACCCTTACACGCGTTATTACCCGAGCCCGATGGGAATGATGCTCGACGTGATGCTCATCTCGTCGTTCATGCACATGATGCATTGGCCCATGATCCACGTGGTCCATCCGTCCGGCGCGCCGATCGGATCGGCGGAGGACGTCGCGCAGAATCCGGATCTGGCGGAGGCCGATGCCGCGGATGTCGGCGATACGGGTGACGTGGGCGACGTGGGCGATACGGGCGACGGCGGCGATTTCGGGGATTTCGGAGGCGACGATCTCGGGGGCGGCGATTTCGGGGATTTTGGCGGTTTCGACTGATTACGTAGGGAGCCGGCGCTCTTCCCGGCTCCTGCTTCCGCCTCGCTCTCGCTTCCGCTGCTGCCTTCCGTTCCCGCTTGCCCCCGTGGTAGCATCGCTCCGATGCGTCCCTTCCTCGCTTTTTCTCTCCTGGGCTCTCTTCTCGCGCTCTTCCCTGCATGCTCCTCCGACCCGGTAAACACCGGCGCCGGCGGCAGCGGTGGCAGCGGTGGCAGCGGCGGCAGCGGTGGCGGCGGCGGCGGCGGCGGCGTCATGGCCGGTTGCACGGAGCCGGCCGTCGTTCCTTGTGAAGATCAGGTCTTCCAGGGGATGAACTTGCAGAACGACATCGCGCCGGGGCTCATCACGAACGAGCCGGACGGCACGGGGTTTCGTTCGGGGATCGACGCGACCGCGGGCGGCGCCTTCGCCTCGGATCCCGATTCGTACGTGTACGGCAAGTTCACCGAGACCGGGCTCGTGAAGGTCGAGATCTCCGATGAGGACTCGATCGCCTCGATGGACTGGGACATCGCCTTCCGGCGCTACGTCATCCGCATCAACAGCGGCAACTCCGGGCCCTCGTGCGTCGCGGCCACGCGGATGCCCGACGGCGCGACGTACGAGGACGTCGCAGCCGTGCCCGAGAACCTCCCGTTCCGCAAGGACGAGTACTTCTCCGATGCCTGCGAGATCATCCCCGACGGCAAGGGCCTGCCGGGCTCGCCTGCGACGGCGCTCGGCGATTTCTGGTCGTACGGCAAATGCGTCGCCATGACCGGGAAGATCTTCGTCCTGCGCCCAGCCGATGGGCGCGAGGTGAAGCTCCTCGTGGAGTCGTATTACGAGCCCACCGTGCAGGAG
>JANMGF010000074.1:0-7633 GCA_031374535.1 Polyangium sp. (in: bacteria) | reverse complement strand
GGCTTCGATCTGGTCCATCGCCCACGATGTGCACCAGGTCGATCCTGCCTGGAAGAGCATCCCGTACGGCAAGGCGCTGCGCGGCCAGCGAATGTACGTCCTGAACCGGGCGCTGGAGCAGTGCCCGATGCACGTCGTCGGCGATCTCTATATCGGCGGAGTCGGTCTGGCCCAGGGCTACCTCAGGGACCCGGAGCGCACGGCGCTGCAGTTCATCGAGCACCCGCGCACCGGCGAGCGCCTGTACAAGACCGGCGATGTCGGCCGCTACCTGGAAGACGGCGCGATCGAGTTCCTGGGGCGCGATGACTTTCAGGTCAAGCTCCAGGGCTACCGGATCGAGCTCGGCGAGATCGAGGCGGCGTTGCTGCGCCACCCCGCGGTGGCGGCGGCCGTGGTCGACATGAAGAAGGATCGCAGCGGCCGCGGCTACCTGGTGGCGTACACCGTCGACAAGCAGCCGGTCGAGGACGCGGCGCTGGAGGCGCACCTAGCCGCGCACGTGCCCGGCTACATGGTGCCGCGGCACTACCTGCGGCTCGAGCGGTTGCCGGTGACCGGCAACCGCAAGATCGATCGCAAGCAGCTTCCGGAGCCGCAGGCGCTGCGCGCGGCCGCCGGGCAGGCCCAGGCGCCGGCGGGCTCCTCGGTCCACGGCGCGAAGCTGCAGGCGCTCTGGTGCGAGGTCCTCGAGCTGCCCCAGTTGCCGGCGCACGCCAACTTCTTCCAGCTTGGAGGCAACTCGCTGCTGGCCATCCGCCTGGCGGCCAAGATCAAGGCGACCTTCGGCCGTCGGGTAGAGGTGAGCGCGCTCCTGCAGGCCGGCGACCTCGACCAAATGCTGACGCTGGTCGCCGAGCCGCGCGCGGAGGTGCCCGCGGCCCCGCGCTGCCAGGTGGTGCTAAACGCCGCCGGAACCGCGACCCCGCTGTTCCTGGTGCACCCGATCGGCGGCTCGGTCTTCTGCTACCGCGGACTGGCGACGTCGCTCGGCAGCGACCAGCCGGTCTACGCGTTCCGCTCGCCGGGGATGGAGGAAGGCGACGCGCCGCTGCGCTCGGTCGGCGCGATGGCGGAGCGCTACCTCGCCGAGCTGCGACGGCTCCAGCCGCGCGGTCCCTACCGGCTCGGGGGCTGGTCGTTCGGTGGTATGGTGGCCTTCGAGATGGCGCAGCAGCTCGAGGCGCTGGGAGAGACCGTCGAAGATCTCTACCTCATCGACAGCTACTTCCACCGGTCGGGGTTCGAGGTTCGGGACCTGTCGGAGCACGAGCTGTTCGCGCACTTCTTGAAGGATCTGGCGTTTCAGTCCAGGCGGTCGTTCTCGGCGGCGGTCGACACGGTCGAAGGCCTGCTGCAGGAGGCGGTGGACGCCGGGCTGATGGTGGAGGGGCTAGGCGTCGACGATCTGCGGCGCATCCTCGCGGTGTTCCGCGGCAACTGCGAGGCCTACGTGACGTACCGGCCGTCGCGGCGGGTGGCTGCGGCGGTGACGCAGCTCGTCGCCTCGGACCTGTCGTACATCGGCTCGCCCGAGGACGTGGAGCGCTGGCGCGGCTGGGTGCAAGGGCAGCTCGCGCAGCACGTGATCGAGGGCAACCACTTCACCATGATGGCGGGCCAGAGCCTCGAGCACATCGCTCGACACCTGAGCGCTGGCGCGTCCGGCGCCGAGCACGCAGCGGGCGGCGCCCGCAGGAGCCAAGGACCATGTTGACGAAAGTACTCGTACACCAGCTTCGACGACCTGCCGGGCTCCTGGGGCGCATGGTGGCGCGAGTGATGGAGTACACCAACAAGGCCGCGTACCGCGACGCGCTCGGCGTCGTCGACTGGGCCGCTGCGCGGCACGTGTTCGAGGTGGGGTACGGGCCCGGCGACGGGCTGGCCTTGGTCCGCAAGGCCACGCCGACCGCGCGCCTGAGCGGGATCGACTTCTCTCCGCTGATGTACGAGCGCGCGCGCGCCCGGCTCGGCTCGTCGGTCGAGCTGGCGTGCGGCGACTTCCTCGCCGCCGCGCTGCCGCCGGACACCTACTCTCACGTGCTGTGCGTCAACGTGGTGTACTTCTGGCCCGGGTTGTCGGCGCCCTTCCAGAAGGTCTGGGGCATGCTCGCGCCCGGCGGCGCGCTGGTGCTGTTCATGCGCGACGAGGCGTACCTGGAGAAGAAGAAGCTGCTCGACTCCGGCGCGTTTCACCGCCACGCACCGGTCGCGGTGGAGCGCGCGCTGCGCGAGGTCGGCTTCGCGGTGACCCGGAGTGAGAGCCGCGAAGGGGTCGTCTTTCGCGCCGAGAAGCCGTCGGCGTCGCCGCGCTGAGGAGGTCTTGCCATGTCGCGTGAAACGGTCGTCTCCGTTCGTGAACAAGCCCCGGGCGTCGCCGTGGTCTGCATGGAAGACCGCAGCGCCAAGAACGCGTTCTCGCCCGCCCTGGTGGCCGACCTGCGCGAGGCGTACCGCGCGGTCCAGGAGCATCCGCGGTACCGAGTGGTCGTACTCACCGGCTACGAGAACTACTTTTGCTCCGGCGGCACCAAGGACGAGCTCATGGCCATCCACGCCGGCGCGCTGCGCTTCAGCGAGCTGCCGGTCTTCGACCTGGCGCTGCGCTGCGAGCTGCCGGTGATCAGCGCCATGCAAGGTCACGCGGTTGGCGGCGGCCTGGTCATGGGCCTCTACGCCGACTTCTCGATCCTGGGGCGCGAGTGCCTCTACGCCGCCAACTTCATGAACTTCGGCTTCACCCCTGGCATGGGCGCGACGCTGATGCTCCCGCTGCGACTCGGCGCGGCGCTCGGGCAGGAGATGCTGTACTCCGGCGAGTCGTATCGCGGTGGCGAGCTACAGGAGCGAGGGTGCCCGCTGCGCGTGGTGCCCAAGAAGGACGTGATGGCCGCCGCGCTGCAGCTCGCCTCGACCCTGACGACCAAGCCGCGCCTTTCGCTGGTCACCCTCAAGCAACACCTGGCGCGCCCGGTGCGCGAGCAGCTCGACGACACGATTCGCCGGGAGCTGGCCATGCACGAGCAGACCGTGCATCAGCCCGAGGTGGCCGAGCGGATCGCGGCGCACTTCGGCTAGGGCGCGCGTCGCCGGGCTCAGTCGTCCTCCCACGGCAAGACGCCTCGCTCCACGTAGTCGGTGATCGCCCCGAGGTTCTTGGGGTTTGCGAACATCTCTTCGTTCGCCGCGACCGCGATGCCTTGCATGGCCTGCAGGTGCGGAGCGAGTTTGTGGGCATAGGCCTTGTACGCCTGGACCGCCGTCTTCTTGACCCGGGTCAGCCGCTGCAGGTGGCGCTGCACCAGCCTGGTGCCGTGCGTGTCCACCGCGTCGACCAAGCCCCAGTCGGCGGCCTGGCGCGCCGTGATGGTCTGCGTGGTCAACGTGAGATAGTGCGCGCGCTGCAGCCCGACGCGCTTGACGAGAAATGGCATGACGCACGCCGGGAACAGGCCGAACAGCAGCTCCGACAAGCTGAACTGCGCTTGCTCGCCCGCCAGCGCGAGGTCGCACGCGGCGACGAACCCGATACCGCCGGCGTTGGTCCGGCCCTCGACGTGCGCCACTGTGATGAACGGCCCGGTCGCCAGGCGCAGCCACAGCCCGTAGAGCGCGTTGGCGCCGAGCGCCGGACCGGTTGCCGCCGCCGCCGGATCGCGCCGGGCGGCGGCCAGCTCGCGAAAGTCGGCGCCGGTGCAGAACGTCTGCGCCGAGCCGGCGAGCACGACGACGCTCGACCGATGCTCGCAGCTTGATAGCACGTCGTGTAGCTCGGTCACGAGCTGGTCGTTGATCGCGTTGTCCTGGGCGGGGCGGTCGAGCTGGATGTGGCAGACCGGGTCTCGATAGTCCACCTGGAGCGTCTGGTAGCGCACGGCAACATCCGTTTGCAGAGGGTCGATGGGCCGTCGCCGTGGTCGGTGTCGACTGCGGTGAAATCGCACAGATCGGCGCGCGACCGACGGTGCGGCAGCATTGCGTGAACTCCGGGGCAGGTCAAGCGAGGCGCCGATGGTGTGGCGCTGCTCGTCGGCGCGCGTTCGGCGAGGAGTCTCACCGTTCGCGCCGGCGCTTCCGTCGGGCGGAGCCGCACCGCGCCTTGACAGCTAGTGGCGCCTGCCGTAAGCACGACGCGGCGTGGCAGTATTCATGTTCCCTGGACAGGGCTCCCAGCACGTCGGTATGGGGCGCGACCTGTTCGACTCGGTCCGAGAGTTCCGCGACAACGAGCGCGATGTCGACGCGATCTTGGGCTATTCGGTGCGCGCGTTGTGTCTGGATGAGACCGGCGGGCGACTCAAAGAGACGCAATATACGCAGCCGGCGCTCTACGTGGTCAACGCGCTGCACTACTACCATAAAGTGGCGCAGGGGCAACAGCCGTCCTTCCTCGTCGGCCATAGCCTGGGCGAGTACAACGCGCTCCTCGCCGCCGGCGCGTTCGATTTCCTGACCGGGCTCCAGCTCGTCAAGCGGCGCGGGTGGCTCATGTCCAAGGCCAAAAACGGCGCCATGGCCGCGGTCATCGGGCTCGACGCTCAGCAGGTCCGCGCCGTGCTGGAAGAGCAGCTACTCTCCGAGCTCGACATCGCCAACTACAACGCGCCGGAGCAGACTGTGGTGTCCGGCTCTGTCGCGGAGATCGAGCGCGCCGCGGCGCCGTTCAAAGCAGCCGGCTGCCGGGCGTACATCACGCTAGCGGTGAGCACGGCCTTCCATTCCCGCTACATGCGCGATGCAGCCGAGGCGTTCGCGGATTTCCTCGCGCCGATGAGCTTCGCGTCGCCGAAAGTTCCGGTGATCGCCAACGCGACCGCGGCTCCGTATCCCACCGGCGACGGCGCCAGCGCGCAGATCAAGTCGTTGCTCGCGCAGCAGATCACCTCTTCCGTGCACTGGGTTCAGAGCGTGCGCTATCTGCTGCGCCAAGGGGCGTCGGAGCTCAAGGAGAGCGGCCCGGGCAACGTGCTCTCGGGCCTGGTCAAGCGCATCCAGAGCGCGGCGTAAAGGCAGCGGCGCGCCCCGCCTGGAGGTGCCTTCGACGGTAAAGTCGTATGCTCCGCAAAACAGCATTTCTGTTCTCGGGCCAAGGCGCCCAGTACTATCAAATGGGGAGAGGCCTCTACGAGGCCGACTCCACGTTTCGACATTGGATGGACCTCATGGATGCGCAGGCCGAGCCGGTGCTCGGCGCCTCGGTGGTCCGCGAGATCTTCGGCGCGCGCGGTCGCGCCGAACCGTTCGAGGAGCTACGCCTTACCCACCCCGCCATCTTCATGGTCGAGTACGCGCTCGCGCGCACCGTGATGGAGCTGGGCGTGGTCCCCGACTACACGCTGGGCGCCAGCCTCGGAACCTTGGTGGCGCTGGCGGTCTCCGGGCACATGTCGCAGAAGGCAGCGCTGCGGCTCGTGCTCGACCAGGCTCGGATCATCGAGGAGCACTGCCCGGCCGGCGCGATGATCGCGGTGATGGCCGAGCCGCGGCTGTACTGGACCTCGGCGGCGTTGCGAGCGCTGTCCGTGGTAGCCGGCCAGAGCTTCTCGGCGCACTTCGTGCTCGCCATGCCGCAGGCCCACGTGCGCGAGGTGGAGGCCACGTTGAGCGCGGCCGACGCGACCTACCAGCGCTTGCCGGTGCGCTACCCGTTCCACTCGCCGTGGATGGACCCGGTGCGCGATCGCTTGCTCGAGGCCTGCCCAGGACATCGGCTGGGAGCCGGGGTCATCCCGCTGGCGTGCTGCGCGCTCGGCGGCGTGCTCTCGACGCCGGCCAGCGACTACTTCTGGCGGATCGCGCGCGAGCCGATCGACTTTTGGCGGACCATCGCGCAGCTAGAGGCCGTCGGTCCGTTCGACTATGTGGATCTCAGCCCGTCGGGGACCTTGGCGACATTTCTGAAATATCAGCTCGGCAAGGAGCCGGCCTCGCGTTTCGTCGCGGTGATGTCATCGTTCGGCGGCGAGACGACGGACTCGGTGAAGGCCGCGCTCGCGCGGATCTTGTTGCCGCGCTCGTGAGCTGCGCGCGACGAGCCGTTAGGTGCGCGCGGCGCGCGGCTTGCTCGGATCCTTGTAGTTCAACACGCGGCCGTCCTTCTCCAGCCGCGCGATGGCCTCCTTCCACGGCGGGATCTGCGAGGCCTCGAAGGTCACCGAGCAAAACTGGCTGCCGAGGCGCGCCGTGGACTTCATGGACTCCAGATGAGCGCCGGAGTGAGCGAAGCGCTTCATCTCTTCGCCGTTCTCCCACATCGTCATGGTGTAGACGTCCTTGAGGAAGGCGCGGCTCTTGTAGCCCTTGCAATTCGCCGTGCGGAGCTGCTTTTTGATCCGGTGTTCGTGCAGGAACAACTCGAATCCTCGAATCATGGAACGCAGCCGAAAGTACGTTACGACGACTATCATCGGAAATGGGCTCCTACTGCCAAAGTCAGTGGCGCACTGCTAGACCCGGCCTCGGCGGCAAAGCTGCCAGGTGATCTCGAGTGGCCACAGGCAAGTATGCCGTTCGAGGTCTCGCGAAGGCAACCGGCAAGCGCACCGCTCGACGCGTTTGAGGCGCACGGGTGTAGTGCTTGCTACCGCTCGCGGTGAGCTGCCGCGACAGCTCGCCGCACGGTCGGGCCGCCTGCGGAGCTCTGCCGCGCCGCGGCCTCTCGCGTGGCGCGCGGTAGCTCGCTGGCCGGGCACGAGCAATGGGATACCGCCCTGGCGCGCCCTATAACATCGAACGGTTCGTTTCCATCGAGATCACGCGGCCTTGCGGTCGGCGCGGCGCTCGATGACCTCCAGGTTCAGCACGGCGGCGTAGCGCCGAAGGTCGAAGAGGTTCTTGCGGAGGCCGAGGTAGCGCGCCCGTGGCCCCTGCTTGCGGGACAGATGGGCGAGTCGATGCTCGACGTAGACTCGCTGCCGGAGCGCTTCGCGTCCCTTCGCCGTGCTGATGAGCTTGCGGAATCGCTGCTGCTCTTGCTCGTCCGCGGCGATGTGCACGGTCCGTCCAGCGTCGTTGCTCGCATTGGTACAACGCGACCGAAGCGAACACTCACCGCGCCGATGCATCACGCACGAGCTTGCTATTGACGTATGCGCGGTCGATGTATATCTCGCCGAGCTCCTCGTTCCTCGGGGACCTCGAGATATCCTTCGCAAGATCGGCCGCGCCCTCGCCTTCGGTGCGATTGGCCGGCGTAACTGAGGCCGCCAGAATCAGCTCGGTGTCGAGGTCATTCGCGATGTGCTTCTTGTATCCATTGAACCGCTTGGACTTGCTCTTGCGACCGTGGCGCATCTGCGTATCCTCGATCGAGACACGCCGATCTTTGGCGACGCCCTCGCGGATGCGCGGCTTGCCACCTCCCGGCGGATCCGGCTGAAGGTCTTGCGCGCGAAGCTGCGCGATGCAATCGAATAGCTCCTTCAGCGGCGCCTCGTCAGCCGCAGCGCCGACCTGCCCGCGGATTCAGCCTCGATTTCGCATGAGGGCAGACGCGGGGACTCGAGCGTCTGTGGCTGGAGCGCGACGATCTCGAGTGATGGGGAAATTGGTGCCCGAATTCACTGTACGCGGGACCGACGACACACGGCCCCCTTTCCCCCTGGCCGTTTCGACTGGCTCTTGTGTCAAT
>JANMGF010000029.1:0-1517 GCA_031374535.1 Polyangium sp. (in: bacteria) | reverse complement strand
TGCTCTGCGCGCGCGTCGCCGATCGAGCCGACCAGCGGCATCACGATCACGCCCTCCGCGATCGGCAAGAGCGGCGTCGAGAGCTCGCGGATCAGCGCCTCCTGCGACGCGATGACCCTCGCCTCGAGCTCCGCGCGCTCCGCCTCGGCCCGTTGATCCCCCGTGAGATCACGGATCACCGCGGCGAGACCAAGCACCTCCTCGGGCCCCGTTCGCACCACGTAACAGTCCACCTGCGCCGGCAAAAGCTCGCCGTTCGCCCCGCGCAACATCACCATCCCGCGATATGCGCTGCCGTCGATGAGCGCCCCGTAGAGCTCCTCGCGCGCCGCCTGGTCGCTCGGACGAAGCACATCGACGAGCGGCGCGCCGAGGACCTCGTCGCCACACGCGAACATCCTCCGATACGCCGGGCTCACGTGCGTCACGTCCCCCTCGGGGCTCGCGATCACCACCGCGTCTGCCGTGTGTTCGGCCAGCGCGCCGAAGATTTTCAGCTCGTCGTTCGCCTTGCGTAGCTCGGCCGACCGCAGCTCCACGTGCTCCTCGAGCGTCGCCCGCGCGTCCTCGAGCGCCGCTTGTGTTTCCTTGCGCGCCGTGATGTCCGTGACCGTGCCGACGCGGCCGAGGCGCTCCCCGTCCTTGCCGCGAAGGCTCACGGACTGGGCGTGGACCCAGCGCACCTCGCCGTTCGGGCGAAGCACACGCACGTCCGAGGCGAAGGGGACACCCTGTTTGGCGGACGCGACGAACTGGGGCGCGAGCACGGCCAAGTCGTCGGGGTGGAGGAGGCTCACCCAGTTGCCGGCCAGCGCGTCGTCGGGCGTGAGGCCCAGGATCTCGCAGTAGGCCTCGTTCACGTAGGTGCAGCGGCGCGCCTCGTCGTCTTGCACCACGCCCACCGGCGCGTGCTCGATCATCGATCGAAAACGCGTCAGCTCGGCGCGCAGCGTCTCGACCTCGCGCTCCTTTTCGGCGAGGGCCCGCTCGAGCGCGGCGACACGATCCTCGATGCTCCCCTCGGCCTCGCTCCCCACGACTCCGCATCTTCGCAGAAAAGTAGGCCCTCGCGTGAGGCTTCCGGTACGGGGGCAACATGATCATCGCGCTCACCGGACAGAAGGGTGGGATCGGCAAGAGCACCACGGCGATAAGCCTCGCCGTGGCCGCGCTCTCGCGGGGCCAGCGCGTGCTCCTCGTGGACGCCGATCCGCAGGGCACGGTGCGCACGTGGGGCGAGGTCGCGAGCGAGGCGGGGCAAAAAACGCCGACGATCGTGGCCATGGGCGCGCAGATGCATCGCCCGGGGCAGCTCGACACCGTCACACCCGCGTACGACCTCACCCTCATCGATTGCCCGCCGCGGCACGGGGAGATCTCGCGCTCGGCGCTCATGGTCGCGGATGTCGCCGTGTTTCCGTGTGGGCCGACGGCGGCCGACGCGTGGGCCCTCGCCGCGGCGCTCGAGGTGTTCCGCGAGGCGCATGCTTTGCGGGACAGACTTCGGGGCTGTATTC
>JANMGF010001689.1:0-13360 GCA_031374535.1 Polyangium sp. (in: bacteria) | reverse complement strand
GGTGGTGCTTCGGCCTCGCGGACGGGCTTCGGCTCGCCTACGGGCTGTGGCTCGGGCGCAGGCTCGGGCTCGTGCTCCCGTACGGGCTGCGGCGCGGTGAGGGGGGAGGGTTTGGTTTCCGCAACGGGTTGGGGTGCGGGTTGATCCGTCGGCTTGAACTTCGCGAGCGCGTTCACCTTGGCGAGCGACGCGGCCACGGCCTCGAGCACGGTGTCGACCGCGGGATGCCACACCTCGAGCGCTTGCACGTCGGCGAGGACCTTGCGCACGTTCTTGAGGGCGACGTCGCGGCCGTCGAGCACGGCGCCGTTGCTGCGCTCGATCTTGTGCAGGATGCCCATCGTCTTGGCGATCGGCTCGGCGGCCTCGAGGAGCTCGTCCGGCGCGTCATCGGCACTCTGCAGGGCGCTGAGTGCGCCGGCGAGGGATGCGCGCGCGGTCTTTGCGAGCTGAGCGGGTTCCACGGTAATCCTCCAAGAAGCGCGCGCCGTTCGAGGAGCGCGGCGTCAGCCTAGCAAAGGCTCCGGCGCAAGAAAGAGGCGGGCGAGGTCCAGGGCCTCCGCGGGCGCACCCTCGATCTCACCACGAACGAGGATCACGGCGCCATCCCCGGTGCGGATCACCGCGTGGCCCCCCTCGGAATATCCCTCTCCAGGCGCGAGCGCTTCGGGAAATCGCGGCGCTTTGCGGGCCTCGAGCACCGTCACGAGCGCGCCTCCGATCTCGGTGAAGGCCCCGGGCGCGGGCGCGAGGGCGCGGACATGGCGAAGCACGCGATCCGTGGGCCAGGACCAGCGGATCGCGGTGTCGTCGTCCGAGAGGGCGGGCGCGTGCGTGGCGAGCCGCTCGTCCTGGGGCATCTCGACGATGGGCTCGCCGCGCGAGAAACGAAGGCAGGCGCGGCGCAAGGCGCGCAGCGAGGGACGATCGAGGGCGCGGGCGAGATCCCAGCCGGTCCAGCGAGGATCGATCGAAAGCTCCTCCTGATCCAGGATCGCGCCCGTGTCGTAGTCCTCGGCGATGCGGTGCACGGAGACGCCCGTCGACGCGTCGCCGCTGAGGATCGCCCACGTCGTGGGATCCGGGCCGCGATGACGAGGAAGGAGCGAGGGGTGGACGCCGATGCCGCCGAGCTTCGCGGAGTTCACGAGGTTCATGGGCAGGCGTGTGGTCCAGAACCAGCTCACGAGGAGGTCGGGCGCGAGGCGTGTCACCTCGGCCTGGAGCGCGGGATCGTTCACCTTGGGCCGGACGAGCACGCGTTTCCCGAAGACGCGTTTTGCGCGGCGGAGGCCGAGGGCGTCCTTGCGGCAGACGGCGCAGAGCTCGATCGCGTGGCCGTCGCGCGCGAGGAGGAGCGCGGCGAGGGGCAGGCCAAAAAAGGCGATGCGCAGGGGCATGGCGAGCTGTCTACCACTCGAACGGGCCAAAAATTTTCCCGCTTAGAAGGCACCTGGTAGCAATCGCGCCCATGGCGGTGTCATCCCCGCGCGGTTCGTTTCATCCGGCGCTTCGGCCCGGACATCGGTTCGACCCTGCGGTAGCAAAGCGTCCGATCCTGGTGTTCGAGGACGTTCACAAGGCGTACCGGGCCGACCAGCCGGTCCTTCGCGGGATGTCGCTCACGATCGAGCGGGGTGAGTTCGTCTTTTTCACGGGTCCCTCAGGCTCGGGCAAAAGCACGCTCCTCCGCATGGTGCATCGCACCGAGCGGGTCGACGACGGGCGGATCCTGTTTCTCGGGCGCGACATCGGGCGGCTGCGGGAGGATTCGATCCCGGCCCTGCGCCGCAACATCGGCTTCGTGTTCCAGGACTTCAAGCTCGTGCCGAGCTGGACCGTGTTCGACAACGTGTCCGTGGCCCTCGAGGTCGTGGGCCTGCCGCCGCGGCTCGTGCGGAGCCGCGTGGCCGAGGCGCTCGAACGCGTGGGGCTCGCGGGGCGCGGCGACGAAGAGGCCAAGCGCCTCTCGGGCGGCGAGCAACAACGGGTCGCGATCGCGCGGGCGATCGTGGGGGAGCCGGCGCTCATCCTCGCGGACGAGCCAACAGGAAACCTGGATCCGCAGCTCGCGATCGACATCCTCGGGCTCTTCGAGGACATCCACGAGACGGGGGCCACGGTGATCTTCGCGACGCACGATCGATCGCTGCTCGACGTGCGGCCGCGGCGCGTGGTGGTGCTCGACGGGGGCAAAGCGACGGACGCGCCGAACGGGCTCGATGCGGGCTCGATCGACGACGACGACATCCCGATGAACCTCGTGGCGTAGGAGTTGCGGATGGCGAGCGAGCGGTACGGCGTGCGAGTGCCCCTGCGGGCCTGGAGACCCGGGCGAGGAGACATGCGCGTTCACGTGCATTCGATCTTCTCTCTCGCGGTCGCGTTCGTGTGCCTGGCGGCCTCGCTGCTCGTGGTGACGAACCTCTCGGCGGTGCGGGATCGCTGGTCGCGGGCGGGCCGCGCGACGGTGTACCTGCGCGACGGCGTGGGGGATCCCGAGGTGATGGAGCTCGTGCGGGCGCTCGAGCATACGCCCGGGATCAAGCGCGTGCGTCACGTGACGAGCGTGGAGGCGCGGCGCGAGATCGTGGTCGACGAGTCGGACGCGGCCCTGGCGACGTTGCCGCCGAGCGCGTTCCCGGCGTCGCTCGAGCTCGGGTTCACCGACGACATCGGCGAGACCGATCTCCAGTCGATCGCGCTCAAGCTGCGCGCGCTTCCGGCGGTGGAGACGGTGGAGACCTACCAGCGCTGGACCGAGCGTCTGTCGTCGCTGCTCGGCGGCGGTGTGTCGGCGAGCGCGGCGCTGGCGGTGGTGGTGATGTGCGCCGTCTTCAGCGTGATCAGCTCGACCATGCGCCTGCTCTTGAGCCGTCGTCGTACCGAGGTGGAGGTGCTGAAGCTCGTGGGCGCGACGAACCAGTTCGTGCGTCGTCCCTTCGTGATCGAGGGCGCGATGCAGGGCGCGGCGGGCGCTGCTGCGGCGATCGCGCTGCTTGGTGGGCTCTTCATGCTGGTGCGTGGGCGCTTCGATCACGAGCTCGCGAACTTGCTCGGGATCTCGCC
This sequence comes from Polyangium sp. (in: bacteria), assembly GCA_031374535.1. Lineage (GTDB taxonomy): Bacteria > Myxococcota_A > Polyangia > Polyangiales > Polyangiaceae > Polyangium. The sequence continues at coordinate 10,291 of JANMGF010001689.1, read as the reverse complement.
TTCGTTTTTGCCCTGGACCGTCTCGCTTGGGCTCGTCCTGCTGGGAGGCGCGCTGGGGGCGACGACCGCGCTCGTGAGCCTGCGCCGGATGGCTGCGATCTGACATGAGGCGCCGCACGTCCTTCGTCCCCTTGCTCCTTCTCGCGCTCGTCTCGGGCGCCGCGCAGGGCGGCACGCCGGTCGATCCGTTGCCCACGCACGCGCCGAGTGCGCTCTCGTCGGTCGATGATTTCGAGCGGCTCTTGAAGCGTTTCGACGAGGAGCAACGTGGGCTCGAAGGCGAGCTCGCGGGGATCGATCCACGCATCGAGACCGTACGCAAACGTTTGCTCGCGCGCGGCCGGGCCTACTACCGGCATGTCCACGCGGGCCTCTTGCCCGTCGGCGAGGGTTTTGACGCGCTCGTCGATCATGCGGCGCGTGTCGAGCGTGTTCGCCGTGCCCTCGAGCGCGACATCGCCGAAGAGAAGGGGCTCGTCGAACGTCGTGCCGCGCTTGGTGAGCGTATCCTGAGGCTCCGCGCCGAACGTGCGCCGCTGGATTTGCAGCGCGAGGCGATGATGCGGGCCAAGCGTGCGCTCGAAGCCGAGGACGAGCGAAGGGCCGCGTTCGCGCGTGCCTTCGAGTCGTCGGCACGGCCGGATTACGTGGCGATTTACGGCGCGGACAGCGGGCCTCGGGATGGAGATGCGCGTCTCGGGTTCGAGGCGCAGAAGGGCCGTCTTCTGTTCCCGGTCGCGGGGCGAGCGGAGGTCCGAAAGAGCACGAAGCACGGCGTCTCCGGGATCGAGCTGTTCGCGCAGCCGGGTGCGGCGGTGCGGAGCGTGGCCGCGGGTCGCGTGGTGTTCGCGGATCGGTATGACGGGTATGCGCTCACGGTGATCGTGGATCACGGGGATCGTTACTACAGCGTGTACGCGAGCCTCGGCGGGACGGAGCTGCGAGCAGGGGATCCCGTCGCAGCGGGCGCGCGTGTGGGGACGGCGCCTTCGGCGGGGCAGGGGGACACGGTGTATTTCGAGATCCGAAGAGGATCGAACGCGCTGGAACCGGGGACCTGGCTCGGGCTCTAGTTCCTTACGCGGCTTCGGGAACGATCGGGGCCGCCCAGCGCGGCAGCGTCACGACGAAATTCGAGCCCACGCCGAGCTCACTCGTCACCGCGATCGTTCCGCCGTGCGCCTCCACGATCTGCCGCGCGATGAAGAGGCCGAGGCCGAGCCCTCCGTAGTTTCGCAGCGAGACCGCGCGCTCGAATCGATCGAAGATCCGGGCGCACGCCTCGGGCGGGATGCCGAGGCCATGGTCGATCACGCAGATGCGGACCGCGTCGCCTTCCTCGGTGATCGCGAGCTCGATCGGCCGACCACACCCGTACTTCGCCGCGTTGGAGAGCAGGTTCGAGAGGACCTGGTCGAGCCGCGCCTGATCCCAGCGGCCGAGGAGCGGCTCGCAAGGGCGCAGCTCGATCGTGCTGCCGGCGCCGCTCGCCTCCGCGGCGAAGCGCTCGGTCACTTCACGGATGAGCGCGCAGAGGTCGAAGATCTGGGGCTCGATCGAGAGCTTTCCCGTCGCGATGCGGGTCACGTCGAGCAAGCTCTCCACGAGCTGCGCGAGCCGGACGATCTGCCGGGAGCAGCACTCGACGCGCCCCGTGATCTGCTCGTTCAGGAGCCCCGCCCGCGAGAGCGAGCGTTCGAGCGCTTCGAGCTGGAGTTGCAGCGGCGTGAGCGGGGTCCGGAGCTCGTGCGAGGCGATCATGAAGAACTCGTCGCGGGCGCGGATCGCCTCCTGCGCCTCGCGGTAGAGGCGCGCATTGTCGAGCGCGATGCCGAGCCTCCGCGCGAGCTCCTGGGCCACCGCGAGGTCGGTTGGGCCGTAAGAACCTCGGGCCGCGCGGCGCACGAGCTCGACGACGCCGAGCCGCCGCCCGCGGAGGTCGATCGGGACGCAGAGGTACGAGATCGCGCCGAGCTCTTCCGTGTCCGCCATCCCGAGCACCTGCACCAGGCTGCCGGGGTCGATGATCTCCCCGTGGAGCACCTTGCCGCCGCTCTGGAACGCGTACTCGGCGCCCTGGCGTCGCACGATCGCGCGGGCGAGCTCCTCCGTGAGGTCCTCGTTCGCGCCGGCATTCGCCGCGGCGCAGACCATGAGTTTTCCCTGCTCGCTGGCGAGACCCACGAAGCAAAAATCGCCGAGGAGAGGGACCGCGAGCGCTGCTGCTTTCTGCAGCGTGTCGCCGGTCTCGAGCGAGCCCGTGAGCAAGAGCGTCGTCTCGTCGAGGAACCGTTGTGTCTTCTCGGCGCGCTTTTGCTCGGTGAGGTCTCGCATCACGGTCGCGAAGCCACGCAGCGCGCCGTTGTCGTCGTGTACGGCCGAAACCCGCACCTCCGCCCAGAACCGCGAGCCGTCTTGCCGCACGCGAAAGCCTTCGTCCTGGAAGTGGCCATCGCGTTGTGCCGCGACGAGCGCCGCCTCCAGGGCCCCCTGCTCGACGTCCTCCGGCGGATAGAAGGTCGAGACGTGCGCGCCGAGGATCGCGCTCGGCGCGTAGCCCATGATCCGCGTCGCGCCGGCGTTCCAGCTCGCGACGCGCCACGCGGGGTCGAGCATGAAGATCGCGTAGTCCTGCACGGACTCGACGAGCAGGCGGAAGCGTTTTTCGGCCTCCTCGGAGGCGCGCCGTCGGGCCTCCTCCTCGGCGAGCTGCACCTTGCGCTCGTGGAGGAGCCGATCGGTCTCGTGTTTGTAGAGCGCGATCTCGATCGCGCCGCGCAGCTCACGCTCGTTGAAGGGTTTGACGAGGTAACCGAAGGGGTTCGTCGTCTTCACGCGGACGATGGTCTCTTCGTCGGCGTACGCCGTGAGGTAGATGATCGGGATGTCGAGGTGCGCGCGGATCTTCTCTGCGGCCTCGATGCCGTCCATCGAGCCTTCGAGGCGGATGTCCATCAGCACGAGGTCGGGGCGCAGGGCGAGCACCTTCTGGATCGCGACCTCGCCGGACGCAGCCGTACCGGGCACCGCATACCCCAGGTTACGCAGCGTGTTCTGGAGGTCCGCGGCGACGATCCGCTGGTCCTCGACGACGAAAATGTTCCGCAACAATCCGCTCACCCCTCCGCCAGTGGAAAACGAATCACGAACTTCGTCCCGTTGTCCCGCTCGAGGTCGATCGTCCCGTGGATCTGCTCGGCCAGGATGCACACGAGCTTGAGGCCGAGCGTGTTCGGATCACGAAAGTTGACGTTGGGCGGGAAGCCGATCCCGTCGTCGGAGACCTCCAGGGTGACCTCGTTGCCTTGCCGCGTGAGCCGGACCCGCACCTGCCCGTCTCTCCCGACCGGGAACGCGTGTTTGATCGCGTTGGAGAGCAGCTCGTTCACCACGAGCCCGCAGGAGATCGCGGCGTCCACGCTGAGCGGCACGCCCTCGGCATGGACGATGAGCGCGACGTGATCCGGGTTCACGCCGTACGTGGAGAGGAGGCCGGTCGCGAGCCCTCGCAGGTACTCGGCGATCTCGACACGCGCGAGATCCTTCGACTGGTAAAGCTTCTCGTGAAAAAGCGCGATCGATCGGACGCGCGTTTGGCTCTCCTGGAAGAGCTGGAGCGCGCGCGCGTCCGTGATCTGTCCCATTTGCAGGTTGAGCATGCTCGAGACGATCTGGAGGTTGTTCTTGACCCGGTGATGGATCTCCTTGAGCAGCACCTCCTTCTCCTGGAGCGAGGCGCGGAGCTGCGTTTCGACGAGCTTGCGTTCGGTGATGTCGCGGATCGCCGCCGACACGAGCAGGCCGTCCTCGGTTTCGATGGGGCTCAGGCTGATCTCGACGGGGAACTCGCTTCCGTCCTTGCGACGGCCATAAAGCTCGAGGCCGGAGCCCATGGGCCGCACGCGCGAGTTCGAGAAAAAGCCTCCGCGGTGATGGACGTGCCGGTGATGGAAGCGCTCGGGGACGAGGGCCTCGATCCTCTGGCCGAGCAGCTCGGCGCGCGGGTAACCGAAGACGCGTTCGGTCTGCGAGTTGAGCAGCACGATCAAGCCCTTGGCGTTCACGATGACGATCGCGTCGGGCGCGGCTTCGAGGAAGCTCCGGAACTTCGCCTGCACCCGGGTGCGCTCGGTGACGTCGCGGATCGCCGCGGTCACGAGGTTGCGGTCGCGCGTGCGCATCGGCGAGAGGCTGATCTCGACGGGGAACTCGGTGCCGTCCTTGCGGCGCCCGTGCAGCTCGAGGCTTGCTCCCATGGGCCTCGAGCGGGGCTCGGAGGCGTACCGCGTGCGGTGTCGGACGTGCTGGGCCCGCAGGCGCTCGGGCACGAGGATGTCGATCGGTCGGCCGAGGAGCTCCTCGCGCGAGTAGCCGAACATGCGCACGAGTTGTGCGTTGATGAAGGCGATGCGCCCCTCGGCGTCGACAATCACCATGGCATCGGGGGCCGCTTCGAGCATATCGCGGAAGCCTTCTTCCGTCGCGGCTTTCGCCTCCGCGACGGTGTCAGCGCTTTCGCTTGCGTTCGGACGCATGAGACGCACGCTTCTGGATCTCCCCACCCTGCGACCGTGGATACCCGGTACGTCCGGGATACGCGTCGGTCCTTGTGTCGCCGTACGACTTCGGGATCCATAGCGTGGAGAGCGACAGGCGCTACGGATCAGGTCAAGCGCGGGGCGATGGGATGTGGCTCGGATCGTCGGGCTGCATGAATCCGCAGGCCGTTTGTCCGTTTTGCACGCAGGCGGACGCCTCGACAGAGTCCGGAGGCTGTTCGAGGCCGGCCGTTCGTAGGAGGATGGGACGAGCCAAGTGGCCTTCATGAGAAAGCCTTGCCCGATGGCCTTCACCCGCCGCCGCGCCCTCCTCGGCCTCGCCGCCCTCTCGCTCGGCGCTTGTCGCAAGCAGAAGCCTCCTTCGCCGATCGACGGCCTGCGCTGGAAAGACATCACTTTCCCGCCGCCCGACGAGCAACGCGCCCTCGTGCTCGTGCCGCCTTCGCCGCGCCCTTTGCCCGTGCTCGTCGCGTTGCATGGTCGCGGCGAGTCGGGGCGCGGGCTCGAGATCGGCGCGTATGCGTGGCGTGATGAGTACGGCCTCGACAGGCTCGATCGCAGGCTCTTCGCGCCGCCGCTCACGGGCGTCGATCTCGAAGGTTTTTTCAGGCCCGAGCGGCTCGCGCAGATGAACGACTCGCTCGCGAAGAACCCGTACGAGGGGCTCGTCGTCGCCTGTCCGTACACGCCCGTCGTCGCGGATCGATCCGAGAAAGGCGCCGCGTCCTTCGCCCGGTTCGTCATGGAGGTGCTCCTTCCGCGCGCCCGTGCCGAAGCGAAGGCGTCTTCGGATCGCGCGGCGACGGGCATCGACGGCGTGAGCATGGGCGGTCGGCTCGCGCTTTTCGTCGGGCTCTCGCACCCCGAGGTGTTCGGCGCGGTAGGCGCGCTCCAGCCCGCGTTGAAACCCGAGGAGGCCCCGCTCTTCGCCCGGCTCGCTCGCGCCGCCATGGATCAAAAGCCGATCGCGCTCCGGCTCGCGTCGAGCGACGACGATCCTTTCCTGCCTGCCGTGCGGGCGCTCTCCGCCGCGTTGCACGAGGTCAAGGTTCCGCATGAGCTCGTCGTGACGCCGGGTCCCCACGACTACGCCTGGAACCGAGGGCCCGGCGGGACCGAGATGCTCCTCTGGCACGAGCGCGTGATGCGCGGCTTGCCAGCCCCCTGAGCGCCGCCGCGCACAAAGCATGGTAAGGCGTCGGCGTGGTCGACCCTTCGGCGCGAGCAGCAAGAACGCCCGGCGGCACGGACGCGCCGAGCGGCTACGAGAACGTCCTCCGTCCCCTCGCGCTCGCGTTCAATCGGCGGCGCGGAGATGCACGGCGCTTCGGCGGAAAGGCCTCGAGCCTCGGGCGGCTCGTGCGCGAGGGGCTGCCCGTGCCGCGCGGCTGGGTGCTGCCGGCCGAGCACTTCGACGCGCTCGCGGAGACGACGCTGCCACGCGGCCACGACCTGCATTCGTTGATCAAGCTCGCCGGAAGTCGCACCGGGATCGACCGCGCCGCGCGCGCCCGCGACCGCATCCAGGCAGCGCCCCTCGCCGATCCGCTCCAGGCCGCGATCGAGGCGCTCTGGGCTGACGTCGGCGAGAACGCGCCGTGGGGACTCGCGGTGCGATCGAGCGCGACGTGCGAGGACGGCGAGGAGACGAGCTTCGCGGGGCTCGCCACGACGGTGCTCGGCGTGCGCGGGCCCGAGGCGCTCGCCGCGGCGATCCGACAGGTGTGGGCGAGCGCGTTCTTGCCGCGCGCGATCGACTACCTCGCGCACCACAACGTGCGTGACGTGGCCATGGCCGTGCTCGTGCAGGTGATGGCCCGCGCGGAGGCCGCAGGCGTGTTCTTCACGGCGCCGCCGCCGGGACTTGCGGGTGAGCACTGGGGCGAGAGCGAGCGGCTCGTCAACGTCACGCTCGGGCTTGGCGCGCCCGTGGTGGATGGCGCGATGCCGACGGACTCGGTGCGTTTCTCGAAGACGGGCAACGTGGTCGCGTCGATCGTCGCGGAGAAGCGGCGCGCGCTCTTCGTGGGCGCGCACGGCGTCGAGGAGGTCGCGATCCCCGAGGAGCGCGCGAGGAGCGCTGCGCTCTCGCCCGAGGCGATCGGGCAGCTCGGCGAGCTCGCCATCAAGCTCGAACAAGGCGGCGCGGGTCCCTTCGATGTCGAGTTTGCCGTCGAGAAGACGCCCGAAGGCAAGGACCAGGTGCTCCTCCTTCAGGTGCGCCCGATCGGCGGCGGCGGCGGTTTCCCCGAGGGCGGCGACGCGCAGACGGTCTGGTCGCGGGCGAACGTCGGCGAGGCGCTGCCCGGCGCGGCCACGCCGCTCACGTGGTCGATCGCGCGGAGCTTCAGCGAGAAGGGGTTTCGCGAGGCGTTCGCCGCGCTCGGTTGTCGCGTGCCGCGCGGCGCGCACCTCGTCACCAATGTGCACGGGCGCTTCTACCTGAACCTCACCGTGTTCATGCAGATCGCGGCGCAGGTGCCGCTGCTCTCGCCGCGCGCACTTTTGCAGGCGTCGGGCGGCGCAGGCGAGGCCGCGATCGCTCTCCTTGAACGGCAGACCGAGGACATCTCGACGCGGGGCTTTCTCGCGCGCCTGCCGCTCATCGCCCCACGCGTTCTTGCGAGCCAGGCGCGGCTCGAGCGTGACGTCGCGGGGTACGAGACCGGAGCCGACCGCGCACGTCGCTCGCTCGCCGAGATGGATCTCGGCCTGCTCCCGGACGACGCCCTCGCCACCACGCTACGCACCGCGAGCGCGCTCCTCGATCGCACGGGCACGCTCATGCTCTCTTGCGCGTCGGCCTCCCTCGCGAGCCACCTCGCGCTCGCACGCCTCCTCGACCGTGTCGCCACGCGCCGCTCCTCCGCGCGCGACGACGACGATGCCTCACTCGCGACGGACCCGCTCGGCGACAAACCTCTCTCGGGCGGCGCGTCCCTCGCCCATGCCCTTGCCGGCGGCGTGCGCGAGCTCGACAGCGCGGGCCCCGGCGTCGCCCTCGCCCACATCGCCGTGCGCGCCCGCGAGGAGCCTGAGGCCCGTGACCGCCTGCTCGCACGCAAGGTCCGCATGCCGGGTGATCTTCCCGAGGGCCCCACGCGCCGTGAGCTCGAACAGTTCCTCGACACCTTCGGCGACCGCGCCGTTCGCGAGGCCGAGCTCTCCACGCCGCGCTGGCGCGAGGATCCGACCGCTGTCCTCGCCATGCTCGTCGCCTCGCTCCGCGCGCCCGAGAGCGATCCGGACCGCGCCCTCGCCCGCGCCCGTGCTCTCGCCGATCGCGAGATGGCCCAGCTCGAAACACGCCTCGGTCCCGCTACGCTCTACGCCGTCCGCGCCCTCGTCACGCGCACGCAGCGCTTCACGCGCCTCCGCGAGCGCATGCGCATGTGGGTGACGCGTGTGCTCGGCATGCTCCGCACGATCGCGCTCGACGTCGATCGACGCCTTCGCCGCATCGATCCCACCTTGCCCGTCGGCGCCGTCTTCTTCTGCACCTACGACGAGCTCATCCTGGCGCTTCGCAGCGGCCGTGCCGATATTGGCCACGTCGCGCGCCTGCGCCGCGCCGAGCACCTGCGCGACGCCCAGCGCCCCGATCCTCCGCCGACGTTCATCGGCCGCCCGCCGCCCCTTCAGCTCCCGCCGGCGTTTGGCCGTCGCCTCGTGGGCCTGCCCGCTTCGAGTGGCGTCGTCGAGGGCCGTGCCCGCGTCTTGCCGCCCGGCACGGGGGGACTCGACGCTGTCTGCGCCGGCGAAATCCTCGTCACGCGCACGACGGACGTCGGCCTCTCGCCGCTGTTTCTCATCGCTGCTGCGGTCGTCACCGAGCTCGGCGGCCCGCTCTCGCACGCCGCGATCGTCGCCCGTGAGTACGGCGTCCCTGCCGTCGTCAACGTCCCGGGCGCCACCGTGGCGATTCGCACCGGGGATCGTGTTCGTGTCGATGGGGATCGCGGGACGATTGAAATCTTCGCCGACGATGTCAGGTCCAAGGAGCCGTGAAGAACCGCCGCCTCTTCCTCGCGCTTGGCCTCGGCTCAGCTGTCGGTGCCGCTGCTGCGCTCTCGTTCGCCGAACCGCCGCGCGGCGGCTTCCCCCCGGATCCGCCGGGCTACGCCTCCAGGAAGCAGTGGGTCTTCGACGTCGCGGTCCTTCATGGCAAGGCCTCGCTTCCGCATGTCTCGACGATCCTCGTGAACACCCCGAGCCCGACAGCGCGCATGATGGGTCGCTTCGCGGTCGAGCTCTGGGTCGGCAAGGAGCTGCTCGATCGGATCCGCTTCGACGTACCGATGCTCGATCGTGACCCGAAGGATCGGCGCAGAGGCCCGCTCCGAGGCCCGGACTTCACCAACGTCTCGACGCGCCTCAAGGTGCGCATGGCCGACAGCCCGCGCGCCACGTACGTCGCGATCGTCGACCGCGCGACGGGTGACGTGCAGCATTTCGCGTGGCCTCCCGATGCGGAAGGCCGGCTCGCTCCGCTGAAGGGTCCCGCTCCGCCTGCCGTGGATGCGGGGCCTTCGCAGGATGGAGGGTCGGCGGGGGACGGCGGTGAAGGCGCGGACGCGGGCCCTGGGGACGCGGCTGTGGACGGCCGATAACTTCCCCGTTCCTCGGAAGTTCCATGCCGTCCGCGGCTGAGGTAGGCTGCGAAAGCCATGGCAAGCAGACTCTTCGTTGCCTCTCTCGTGGTCTCCTCGTTCGCGTTCGCTGGAACGGCGTTCGGCCAAGGTGCTGCGGCTCCTCCGAAGCCCGCCGCGGGCACGGCTGCGGCGCCCACGCCGCCTGCCGGCCCGCTCAAGGATCCCGAGAATAAGAAGGGGATCAGCCCCTACATGGAGGCGATGAAGAAGGCTGAGGACGCGTTCGTCGCGCGTGATTTCCCGAGCGCCGTGACCGGGTTCCAGGACGCGATCAAGCTCGACTCGCAGAAGATGCTCGGCTTCTACCGGCTCGGCGAGGCGCAGCTCGCCTCGGGCAAACCCGAGGAGGCCGAGGCCGTGTGGAACGTCGCGCTGAACAAGGAAGGCCCCGCGGATCTCAAGGCCAAGGTGCACTTCGTGCTGGCCGATCTGCGCGAGCGTCAACGCAAGCTCGACGTGAGCAAAGAGGCGTGGGGCAAGTACGCATCGTTCCTCAAGGAGCAAGCCGACGCGAAGGGGTACGCGGGCACGCCCGAGGAGCGGCAGAAGGTGATCGACCGCCGCGTGAAGGACGAGAAGGACTACGCCGCCGTGAAGGAGCGCATCATCAAGCGCCAGGCCGAGCGTGAAAAAGAGGCGGCAGAGAACGCCAAGAAGGACAAGCTCAACAAGTAAAGGGTTTGCCCTTCGGTTCGAAACGAAAAGGCCCGCTGGATTCGATCCGCGGGCCTTCGTGTTTTCAGCGCTCGTCGGTCAACGCTTGTGCGCGACGGCGACGGGGCCCGACTCGGTCCAGCGATAGAAGCCCTCGCCGGTCTTCTTGCCGAGCCTCCCCGCGCGCACCATCTGCCGCAGGATCGCCGGCGGCCGGAACTGCTCGCCGATCTCGCGGTGCAGGTGCTCGAGGATCATCAGCCGCACGTCGAGCCCGACGAGATCCGTCAGCTTGAGCGGACCCATCGGATGGCGGTAACCGAGCTCCATCGCCCGATCGATGTCCTCCGCCGAGGCCACGCCGCTCTCGAGCATACGCATCGCCTCCGCGCCGATCACCACGCCGAGGCGGCTCGTCGCGAAGCC
>JANMGF010001661.1:0-12167 GCA_031374535.1 Polyangium sp. (in: bacteria) | reverse complement strand
ACGACATCGAGCTCGTTCCCCGAGCGGATGCCGTACACCACGTACTTCGACGGCCCCTTCGCGAGCACCGAGAGCGGCACGCGTGTCACCTTCGCCTGCCGCAAGCTCGAGGTTCGCCCGTCGAGCCATCCATCCACGATCTCGAGCTCCGCCTCGCCCGGCGCGCGCTCGACGAGCCGCTCGACACGCAGCGGCAGCACGCCCCCACCCACACGAATGCTCGCCTGCGCGGCGCCCGAAGGCGCGACGCCCGGCGGGATCGCGCCGACCGACAAGCAACGACCCGCCTCGCCGTGCACGGCCGCGAACGCCGGCTTGCCGTTGAACACGGAGACATCCATACGCACGCCTTCGAGCTTCTCGCCCGCGGGTAGTGCGTCCGGCGCGTCCTTTGGATGCAACATCTCCGGCACGCGCGCCTCGGCGATCGACGAGAGGCTCGGCGCACCCGCGCGTGCAGGCGAGCCCGCGGAGAACGCCAGCGTCGCAGCGGCGAACGCGACGAACGAGGAGCGGACGACCCGTCTCATCAGAGGCTCCTCATGTAGGCCTCGAGCGCGTCGAGGTCGTCCTTCGAGAGGTGGCTCGTCTTGCCCATCTTGCCGTCGGCATCGAGCAAGAGCGAACGCAGCGACGCATAACGACCGTCGTGGAAGTACGGCGCCGTGCCGCCGACGAAGCGGAGCGAGGGCGTGTCGAACGTGGCCGCGACATCCGCGTCGGCGCGGCTCGAAACATCGTGCGCCGTGTGATCGGTCCACGCGCCTTGTTCCATGTGGCAGCTGCCGCAGCCCGTCTCCGCCGCGTGGAAGATGGACTTGCCTCGCTGCACGAGCACGTCGTCGTGCGCCTCCGTCTTCTCGACCTGCGGCGGCCGAAGGTTCGTGGCGAAGGCGATCAACGCATCGAAGTCGCGCCGCGCGAGCCCCGCGCCGCCGAGCCGACCGAACGTCTCCGTGAGGTGCGCCTCGACGCTGTCCCCGCGGCCCGCCCACCCGTACGGCGCCGTCCGCGCGAGCCGGCCTGCGAGCATCGGCGTCTGCCGCGGCCCCTCCGGCGTCGCCCACGTGAGCGCATCGTCGCGCCCGTCCGGATGGCAGCTCGCGCAGGCGCGCCCGTCGTTCGAGATACGCGCGTCGCCGCTCGCGTGAAAGAGCTTCCGACCAAGCTCGAGATCCGCGGTCGACGCCGACTGCGCCTTGCGCGAGAGCGCGACCCGCACGATCGCGGGCGCTTCGGCGCTCTCCTCCGCCGCCGCATCCTTGCGACCGAGCGGCGCGATCTGGAGCGTGCGATCGAACTGCGACCACACGACGAGCCGCCTCCCCTCGGGATCCACCGCGAGACCCGTGGGCCCCGGCGCGACGGCGAACCGGCGCCGCTCGGCCCGCGAAGGATCGGCCGCCCCCGCGTCGTACTCGACGACCGCGTCGATGCCGAGGCACGAGACGAAGAGGGATCGCGTGCTCGGGTCGATCGCCGCGGCCCGCGGGAGCAAACACGAAGGACGCGGCCGGCTCACCCCGGCCATCGCTCGCACGTCCGGCTTCACGCTGACCGACTCGCCGAGCGGCTTTTCCGTGTCCTCGTCGACGACCGCGACCGCTGCGACCTCGGGCGGGCTCATGCCGCCGTTGCCGTACCCCTCCGAGCGCTCGTCGGCGCGCCCCGGATCCACGAGCACCTGCGGCGCGAAGATCCTCCCCGACAGCTCGGTCGACTTGGCGAGCGCGAACCCCTGACACGCGCGCCGCTCGATCTCCTCGTTCCCGCCGAAGAGCGACTTCCCCCGCCGAAATCCGCCCTCCTCGAGCCCACCCACGTCCACGTTCCGCACGCGTTTCGCTTGCAGATCCACCACGCTCATGCGGGACCCCACGACGTGCGCCACGAACGCCTTCTGCCCGTCGTCCGACACCACCACGGAGCGGGGCTCACGCGGCAGCGGCACCTCGTAGCGCCGCTCCATGTTCGCCACGTCGTACGCCGAGAGCGTCGCGCCCCAGCCCGTCGTGACGATCAACGTGCCGTCGTCCGGCGTCGTCGCCAGCGCGACCGGCTCGACCGGCGTCGGCACCGTGCATCGCGACGTGAGCGGCTTCGACGGATCCGCCTCCGGCTCGAGCACCTCGATCGCCGCCTGGTCTCGAAGCGCCACCACGACGCGCCCATCCGCGGTCACCAGGAGCTGCGAAGGTGCGCCTCCGAGCGGCGTCGTCCCGAGCTCCTTCCCCGTCGCGACGTCGACCGTGTGTACGTTGGCGTCGTCCTCGTCCGCGACGTACGCGATCGTCTTGTCCCCGGCCCGCGCGAGCGCGATCACCCCGCCCTGCCTCACCGCGCCGAGGGGCTTCGCGCCCACGCCTGGCCGGACGCGCGCGCAGCTCCTTTCCCCGGAGCCTGGCGCCTTGGCCTCGCCCCCTGCGCCCCTCCCTGTGCTCCCACATCCGGCCGCGAGTCCCGCCGTCGCCGCCGCAACCAGACCGATGACCGCAACGCTCTTCCGCATGGCGCCCTCACTCGAGATCAGGGGTTTCAGAAGGAACCCCAACATCCGCGCGGAGCACCTCGCATGAAAGCTCGATGCCGCCGCCCGCGGAGGGATCTATGACGAGCCGCCGGGCCGATCGCTTTACGCGTCGCGGAAAAAAACTGCCGCGCGACGCCTTTCCGCGTGGCCGCGTGGGCTCAGGACATGCCGAGCAGCTTGTTCATCGTGGCCTCGTCGGCCGGCGTGAACGGATACTGATCGAACTCCGCGCTCGTGACCCACTGGAAGGCGTTCACCGCGAGCGGCGCAGGCTCGCCCGAGGTGATGCGACACTCGTAGAGGTAGAGGTCCACGACGTACCGCTCGTACGGATGGCTCACGAAGGAGATGAGCTGACCCGGCTCGACCTCGACCCCGAGCCGATGGAAGACCTCACGCTTCAGCGCGGATGCGTCCGTCTCGGCGTCCTCCACGCGCCCGCCGGGGAACTCCCAGAGCAAAGGCAATACGGCCGTGGGGCGGCGCTGCGTGATGAGGTAACGCCCCTCGTGCTCGATGACGGCAGCAACGACGCGGATCGTGCGCGGCGGTTCCATGGCCGATCTTTCTCCCCCCTCACGAGCCGCGCGGCAAGGGCGACCGACCGACCCGCCCCGCGCGCCCGTGAAACCGACGTCAGGCCGTGATGTTGATCCGGAAGAGCTGCTGGCCCATGAGCAGCACGTCCCCGTCGTTGAGGTCCACCTCCGACGAGATCCGGATGAACGTACCGTTCGAGCTGCCGAGATCCGTCACGAAGAGCTGACCTCGCTCGTAGCCGATGCGGCAGTGCAGACCCGAGACGTACCCGTCCTCGGGGAAAAGCACGTCCCCGCGCTCGCGACCGAGGTGCAGGCCCGTCTCCGGGATCGGGAACGAGTTACCCGTGGCGTCCCGGCCGATGATGAGCGCGACGCGACCCACGTACCCCTTCGACGGGCTGCCGAGCCGCTCCACGCCGTCCGGCGTCGCCTGCAGCGCCGAGAGCGCCTCGAAGCGGACGATCTCCTGGCCGATGCGGAACACGTCGCCGATGAGCACGGGGATCGGATCGTCGCGGTAGAGCTTGCGATACACGCCGTTGAGCGAGCTCTCGTCGCGCACGCTGAGCCGTCCGGCCTTCGACGTGAACGTCGCGTGCCGCGGCGACAGGTAGTTGTCGCCTGCGAAGATCGCCCCGACATCACGGCCGATCGTGAACGTCGCCGACGGCAACGTGTACGACCCTGCCTCCGATCCGTCCGCGCGCAGCGCCGTGAGCACGACCGTCATCGAGCTCGCCCCCGAGCCGACGGGCGCGGGCGCAGGCGAGGCCATCGCCGGCACGCTCCCCTGCTTCGGCAACTTCGCTCCGCACGACGCACAGAACCGGTTCATCTGCGCGTTCGTGTGCCCGCAGTCCCCACACACCACGGGCCCTGCGGAGGGCGCCGACGAGGCTGCGATCGGCGGATGCACGGCTGCGGGCGTGGGCGTGGACGTGGACGTGGGCGCGAGCTGCGCCACGGCGCCTCGCGCGCCCATGTCGTCCGTCGAGGCGCCCGGACGAACGGCCGGGATCCCCTGCGGCGGCGTGCCGCCGGTAAACTTCTTCGGAGAAGCGTCCCTCGGCAGCTCAGACCCGCAGCCGAGGCAGAACTTGTAATGGTCCTGGTTCTCCTTGTTGCACTTGGGACAGGTAATCACGCCGCCTCCCGGGCATCCCCGACACCGGCCCGACCGGACCGCGGCGCCGAGCATATTCGCCTGCTTCTTTTTTGTCGAGGCTTCTGAAGGCGCGCGCGGACCTCCTCGGAAGAGCACCCTCTCGCCCCGAGCAAAGCTTCACGCGTTCTCTCGGGGCGAGAGGTGTTCGTCGTATCGAACCGCTCTACTTCGAGGAGAGCACCGCGAGCGCGTCGCGCACGAGATCCCCGAGCGGCTCCGTCTCCACGCGTTTGCCGAGCGCCACCACGGCGCGCTCGGCCTCGGCGGGCCGGAACCCCATCCGCGTGAGCGCTCCATGCAGGAGCTCCGCCTTGCCCTCGGGCGCGGCCGCTGGCTGCGGCGCTGCGCCGCTCTTCGTGACGATCGGCGCCGCCGTGAGTTTGCCCTTCAGCTCGAGGATCAGCCGCTCGGCCGTCTTCTTGCCGACCCCGGGCACGGCCACGAGCCGAGCTGCCTCGCCGCGCGTGATCGCCGCCGCGAGCTCACCCGCGGGCAACGTGCCGAGGATCGACATCGCGCTCTTCGGCCCAACGCTCGAGACGCCGATCAGCGCACGAAACGCCGCGCGATCGTCCTTCGTTGGAAAACCGTAGAGCGCGAACGTGTCCTCCCGGACGTGCGTGTGCACATAGAGGGTGACGATGTCGTCGCCTTCTCGCGTCGCACGCCCGAGCCCGCCGAGCGGCACCGTGACCTCGTAGCCGACCCCGCCGACGTCGAGGACGACGACGCCCTCGGCCGAGTCCTCGACGATGCGGCCTGAAAGCCTGCCGATCAATCCTTCTTTGCTCCCTGCGCGATCCAGCGACGCACCTTGTCGCGCGCGTCCGATGCCAGGAGGTCTTGGCCGAGCGGCATCGAACCGCCGCACGCCGCGTCGCAGATCACCGCGCTGCACGTGAGCGTGCCGTCCATCTTGTGCATGAGGAAACTCGTCTCGGGGCTGTTCGGCTCGATGAGCTTCATCCCCGACGCACTCGCCGCGTTGACGCCGACGTTCTGGTTGAAGATCGCATCGATCTGCGCCTGATCCGGGGCCGGGTCGACGTTGGCGGGCCCGAGATAAGGGTGCCCGGGCTGGGCCGCGACGGCGCCGTGGCACGCCGCGCCGCCGATGCCGCACGAGTTGCGGAAGACCGGGAGCACGTCTCCCGAGAACGTGACCGCGGGGCTCGCCTTGTCGAACGAGCCGTAATCGAAACAGGTCGTGGCTTCGCCCTCGTCCGAGCCACAACCCGCCACGCCGAAAGCCAGCGCGGCAAGAGAGGCGAGAGCACCAATCGTCAAGGATACGAATTTGTTCGAGCGCTTCGACATGGCCCCGACCCTACCAGAATTTCGGTGCCCGACGTCAGGGGGTCCTACGCTGCTCGCTTGGCCCGGACCTCTCGTCGGCAGTAGCATCGGTGTGGCATGCGGATGTCCCTTTGCGCCCTCGCCTTCGCCCTCCTCGCAACCGGCTGTGCCGGAGGCAACGAGGCCCTGCGGAAGGAGATCGAGGCCTTGCGCCAGGAGGTAGGCCGCGTCCGTGCAGACAACAACATCCTCACGGCCCGGGTCGAGTCGCTCGAGGTCACGAACGCGAAGCTCGCCGCGCGCGCCCCGGCTCCGCAAAACGCTCCGAAGAACCCCGAGGACGACCGCCCCTCGCTCGACGTCGTCCACCTCGCGCCGACCCCCGAAGGCGGGACCACGGCGTCCCTCGCCCCGCCAGGAAACGTGGTTGAAACGGACGACAGCGTCCCCGACGATCCCGACGACGCGCCTCGCCCGCTCCTCCGCTCGACGGCCCGAGGCGAGGTGATCACCCAGCCCTCCCCCACGAAGGCGAGCCCCGCGAAGGCCAAACGCCCCGCGCAAAGCCCCCCGAGAACGGCACCATGACCGACAAACGCGCCCTCGCCTCCACCTCCATCGCCCTCTTTTTGCTCGTGGCCTCTGGCCATGCCGTCGCGCAGGACGGCGACGGCGCCCCCGCGCAAGGCAACGGCGCCCAGGTCACCGTGGTGCAGGTGCCCGCCGCGCCGCAGCCGCAGGTGGTGGTCCCTGGGTACCCGCAGCCGGGCTTCAACCCCGACGCGCACTTGCCCTCGAGCTCCCGCGGATCGGCCGACACCTCGCGCGCGGGCGACGGCTTTGATCTCCTCCCCGACGCGGAGGCGAGCGAGACGGTGCGCGGCACGGCGAACGGCGGCTTCGTCCTCGAGGGCCAGCACGTGCCCGAGACGCACAGCGTACGCAACGGCGACACGCTCTGGGACATCTCGGGCCGCTACTACAAAAACCCCTACGGCTGGCCGCGGCTCTGGGCGCAGAACCCGCAGATCCAGAACCCGCACTGGATCTACCCCGGCGATCAGGTGCGTTTGCGCGAAGCCGGCGACAGCGGCCTTCCGGGCATGCGCCGCCTCCTCAACGGTGGCCGCGCGGTCGCGCGACAGACGGTCTTCTTGCGGGACGTGGGCTGGCTCGACGACAAGACCGACGACGTCTGGGGCGAGATCAACGGAAGCCCCGCGGACAAGATGCTGCTCGCCGCGGGCGACGACGTGTACGTCAAGTTGGGCGAAAACCATGAGGTCGCCGTGGGCCAGCTCCTCACGATCTTCCGCCCGCTCGTGACGAGCGGCGACGCGGCGCAGAAGGGCCAGCTCATCTCGATCCGCGGCACGGTGCGGGTCGATCGGATCAACACGCAGACGCGCATGATCCGCGGCCGCGTGATCGAGTCGCTCGACACGGTGGAGCGCGGCGCGAAGGTCGGCCCCGTCGATCGGAGCTTCGTGATCGTGCCTCCGGCGGCGAGTGATCAGGACCTCGAGGCGAAGATCGTGGCGGCGCTCTATCCGCACGCGTTTTACGGCCAGAACCAGGTCGTTTTCCTCGACAAGGGTGAGAAGGAGGGCGTGAAGGTGGGCATGCGTTTCTTCGCCCTCCGCCGCGGCGATCGCTGGCGCCAGACGCTGCGCGGCGCGGGCAAGTTCGCCACGGTGCGCCCGGTCATCGAGGACGATCGTCCGGCGCAGACGGAGAACCTCAAGCCGCCCGGCGAAGACAACCTCTTCCCGGACGAGACCTACGCCGAGCTGCGTATCTTGCGCGTCCGTGCGCACACGGCGACGGCGCTGGTCACGTCGTCGTCGCACGAGATCGAGCGCGGGGCGTTCGTGACGGCGCGCAAGGGCTACTAGGACGAAGGCGCGCCGGGCCCCCCGAGCCAGGCGGGCACGAAGCGCGGCGAAACGAGCGCCAGGATGAGGGCCGCGGCCGCGAGCACGGCGCCGCCGTGGAGGAGCGCGAGGCCGATCCGCGTGATCCCTTTTGGCTGAGTTTGTCCCACGGAGCTCAGGGCCGCGAGCGCGTTCGCGAGGGGGATGGCGAGCGCGAGCCAGAGGAGCGGTGAGGTCGTCTCGCCGGGAGAAGGCGGCGTGACGAGCGCGGCGACGAGCAGGTACGCCGAGAAGAGATAGATCGTCGGGCTCTTGATGCGCCGCAGGGCGAGGTGCGCGCGTCCCTCGCGTGCAGCCTGGAAACCTCGCAGCACGGCGACGAGGACCGCGACGAGGAGCCAGGTGGCGCAGAGGAACCAGGCGGCGCGGTGCACGGGGTTAGATCGAGCGCTCGCGCGCACCTCTCTCGAGGATGCGATGCACGATCGCAACGATATCGGCAGGTGGCTCTTTGCCGTCGAGGTACGGATCCAGGTAGCGCTCGACGAAGCTCCGGAAATCCAGTCTCGTCCGGGCCCGAGGCATCGTGTTGTACAACGCGTCGAGAACGACTTTCCCCGAGACGTATCGATTGAGCGTGTCGATCCGATCTCCACACGCATCCAGGAACTGCAGCCGTTCCTGATACGACAGGCGTGCATCGCGCTCGGCGCCGAACGCGCCATACCAATCGGCGAGGGCCGTCTCAGGGGCGACGTTCTGAAGGGCCCTGATGGACTCGAAGTACGGCTTGCTCTTGAGCCCCGGACGAGCGCTGTCGGTCTGGTTCAGATGCTGGATCACCCAATTGTGCGCGGCGACCGGACGAGCTCTCCGGTAGAGTTCCAGGATCTGGCTCTCCACCGCGGCCACGGAGTCCCACCCCACGGGAAGCTGCGTCTCGCCTCGAAACAAGACCCGCTGCACGACCGTGAGCCACAGCTCCGGCTCGAGGAGATAACCCTCGAGATCGTAACGTGGAAGGCGATACAGCCATCCTTCGTACGAGAGGTTCGACTGGAGGGTGATCTCGTCATCGGAGGCGCAGTCTCGATCGATGATCCCGTACACGGGAACCGAGCCACGACGGCGCAACGCCGTGAGCGCCTCTTGCACGCGTTGCCATCCGTCCTGCGCGCTGAAGGTCACACCTCCGACCGCCCCGAACCACTCGCTGTAGACGCGTTGATCGAATCCACCCTCGTCGCCTTCGCAGATGACGGCCACACCTGCGCCCGTGTAGAACGCCAGTTCCAGCTCGTCGAGGCTCTTGTAGCGACTCACGCCGGCTCCTCGTCGATGGGCGTGTCGAAGCGCATGTCGGGATAATCGAGGCTGATGACCTCGTCACGACGAACGGCCCGTACGATCTCCGCCGAATGCGTCGCGAGGAACACCTGCGTGTCGAGCTTCCTTGCGAGGCGCCGGAGCTGCGCGAGCGTCTGTCGCTGGAGCGTCGGGTGCAGGCTGATCTCGGGCTCGTCGATGAACAACACGCCATGAGACCGCTTTCGCCGCGCGATCTCGCCGAACAGCATCACGCACTGTCGTTCGCCCGAGGGAAGCTGATCGAGCAGCACCTCCGCGGGTTTGCCCGAGACGTCGTTCCACGGGGTCGTGACGCGCACGCGCCCATCGCGGATGAAGACCTTTCGCGCTGGCCCGAGCGCCTGCTGGAGCAGCTCGACCGACGACGCGAGCTCGATCATCTCCTCGCCGCGACGCCATCGCTGGAGGTCCAAATAATCCTGCCAGACCCAGAGTTGCTCCAGGGAGCCACTCCACTGGTCCGCAGGTGAGTATCGGAAGATCCACTGCTTGTCGTCCGGCGGAGGCTCGATGGTGCCGGCGCGAACGGGGCGCAGCTCGCGATCGTGGGGGAAGTAAATCAGGCCGCCAGAAAGATCGGCCTTCCCATGAAGCATGCTCTGAACTTCGAGCTGAAGTTTCTCGAAGTTGGATCCTCGGGTGTGAGCACAGTAGCGAACCGTGCTTCCTTCGAAGATCGCCGGGCCAAAGGAAGCCCACTCCGGATCATAGGGTGGCTCTCCGAATACGATGCTGAACGGTTCAGGGTCGCCATGCCCGAGCTCCATGGTCAACGTCACGAGCCCCGCCTCGTCCAGGATCGGCGCAGGCTTCTCCGGGTCGACGAGGAACCGCAACATCGCCTCGACGACGTCGAACACCGTCGTCTTCCCCGACCCGTTGCTCCCCACGAGCACCACGCGGTCCCGCGCTTCGCCCGTCACCGGATCCGTGAAGTCCAGGACGCGTTTGCCTCGAAAGCTCCGCAAGTCGTGGATCTCGAGGCGCCGTATCCGCATGATGCTCCTCCCATCTCGGCCCATACCACGAAGGCAAGGTCACCGCGCCGACATCCGCGTCCTCGGGTCCGGCGGCCCGTGGTAAACAGAGGAACCATGATGCGTGCGGACTCGTCCTTCGGTCTCGCCCTCCTCGCCCTCTCCATGCTCGCGCCCTTGGGCTGCTCGAAGCCCGAGCCCGTGGCGCCCGTGGAAGACCAAGGCCCGGACATTGGCATCGTCGACGCGACGGTGGTGATCGATAGCTGTCCGGACGCGAAGTCGATGAACGCCAAGGCCGCGAACGCCGCCATCCGCAGGCTCGTGGAGCCGTGCAGCAAGATCCCCGGCGGCGGCGCGCACTTCTCCACGACCCTCATGCCAGGCGGTCGGATCATGCTCGCCTCGCCCTCCGGCGACCCGGCCGAAGGCGTGGTTCCCACCTGCGTGCTCTCGAACCAGCTCACGCACCGCGTGCTGCTCAAGAAGCCTTGCAAGTTCGACGTGCGCCTCGAGGAGCGCAAGCTCGACACGTCGCCTGCGCCTGCGCCCTCGCCCTGAACGACGACGTCAGCGCGGGCAGTACCACGACGGCAGCGGCCAGGGATCTGGCGTCTGCGTCAAAAGCGCCCAGCCGAAGTAAACGAAGTCCACGAGCAGCACGAGCCCTCCTGCCCGCGCGACGGCCATCACCGCGCTTGGCTCGGAGAGCCAGCGCGCCCGCCGCGCCAACGTGAACACGAGGGCGCCCGCCGCGAGCGCGAACACGAGCCCCAGCGCCGTGCGCCCGTACCAGTCCATCCCGAGCCCCACCGGCTTCGATGCGAGGACGAACCGTCGTTCGAGCGGCAAGTACCAGGGCACGGGCGACTTGCGCATCGCGCTCACGAGGAACGCGAGCCCGTACGCGAGCCGCGCCGCGAGGAACGCGAGGAAAAGCCGCGCCGAGGGCGAGGGCTCCTTCGCGACCGATCCCGCGTTCATCCGATCCCCCGCACCGACGCGACGAGGATCCCGAGCGTGACGTTCAGCCACACCACGCCACACACGAGGAAGCTCATCACCGCGTAGATCCGCACGAGCCAGCGCTCCTCCGCGGGCCGCAACGTGAACGCGAGCGCGCCGAGGCCGAGGGCCACGACGAGCGTGAGCGAGGCGTACACCTCTTTGACGTCGAACAATCCGGCGTAGAGCGGCGCGTACCGATCGAGGTAGAGGCCACGCACGTGGTAGCGGTACGTCGGGTAAAGAAGCGCGCCCACGACGAACGTGAAGACGTACGCAACGGCGACGACCTTCGCCCACGTTTTTTCGATCGCGACCCGAGCGAACCGTCCGCGCAGGTAGTGGCGCATCGTCAGGGCATGGTGGGTCGATGCGCCGACGAGGACGATGCTTCCTGCCGCGTGCAGGACCATCAAGAGACGCCGCGCGCCGTAGAGGAAAACGGCCTCGCCCTCGGGCGGCGCGCAGGGGTCGATCACGATGTCGCCTCGGCCCGGAAGCGGCGCACGCGAGGGCACTCGGGATCGGGGCCGAAGGTGTCGGTCGACGCTCGGGGGCTACGCTCGGGCGAGCCGAGCTGCGCCCCCGAACCCCCTTGTGCATGACGCGAGACGACCTGACAACCCCCGCGACAGACGGGGAACAGCGAGCACGAGGCGCAGGGCTCCGGCGGGGCGGCGTGATAGGCGCGGAAGCGATCGATCTCATCGCTCGCCGAGGGCGAGAAGCTACACGGCAGAGCGCGCCCCTCCACGTCGAGCCCGCCGAGATGTCTGCCTGCCTCGCAACCGAAGACGCCGAGCGAAGCGAGCACCTCGGCCGCGCGAGGCTCGGACGCGAGCGCCTCCGACAGGAGCGGCACGAGCGCACAATCGATCCGCACCGAGAGGCGCCTTTGCTGCACGATCGCCGTGATCGCCGGCCAGAGCGCGTCCCTCTGCGCCGCCGAGAGCCGCCCTTCGAAATAGCCGAGCCCCGCCGCGCGCCCCTGCGGCTTGTACCGCAAGAGTTGCATTTCCCCCGCGCCGAGATCCGCGACCCGTTCGGCCGTCTTCCCGAGGTGCTCGAACGATCGCCGCGTGAGCACGAGGTTCACCCCGACGGCGATCCCTGCGCGCGCGAGGATCTCGATCGCCCGCTCGGCGCCCCGCGCGCCGTCGAACCCGCGCACGGCTGCGTACGCGCCATCCACGCCGTCGTGGCTCACGTTGATCTGCGCGAACGCCTGGAGCTCTTTCGCGCGCTCCTCCCGCAGCCCGAACCCGCTCGTGGTCATGACCGGCACGAGCCCGAGCGAACGCGCGTAGATCGCGAGCTCGCCGAGGTCCTCGCGCAGAAGCGGCTCCCCTCCACCGAAGGCGACCGTCGAAGCGCCGAACTCCCGTACGGCGACGAGCCTTCCGCGAAGCT
>JANMGF010001639.1:0-3822 GCA_031374535.1 Polyangium sp. (in: bacteria) | reverse complement strand
GTGCCGCCGAAGTCCATCGATGCGGTTCCGGAGAGCATGCCGTGCACGCCGATCACGCAAAGCGACATGAAGACCACGGCCCAGCCCGTGATGGGGCTGCCGAGCACGGCGAACGTGAGCGCCGCGCCCGCGAGGATCCCGCCATAAAGGACCGTGGCGACCGGACCGCGCCGCGATTCGAAGACGTGGTCCGAGATGAGCCCCGCGAAAATGCCGCCGAGGATCCCGGCGACGCAGAGGAGCACACCCCAGTTCGCCGAGACGAACCCTTCCTTGACGCCCGTCTTGTCCGCGAAGACGAGGTACCATTTCATCACCGCGTTGCGCAGAAAGCCGCTGTAGAACTCGATCGCGATGATGATCCAGATGACCTTCTGCGAGAACATCCGACGCGCGACGTCCGCGAGGCCCACCCGCTCGCCCGTGTCGCCGCTCGACGCGTCGGCCGTGTCGAAATCGTCGAAACCCGCGTGTCCAGGCGTGTCGCGGATGATGAACGCGTCGACCACGAAGAAGACGACGAGCAGGGCCGCCGGGATGAAGAAAGCCGCGGTCATGCCCATCGCCTTCGCGATGAAGCGGCTCCAGTCGTAGGCGAAGTAGAGGCCGAGCGAGATCAGGATCCCGAAGAAGCCGCCGAGCACGCCGCGCTCGCGCACGTGGAACCAGGGCGCGTTGACCTTGACGATCGAGACGGCGCCGAAGCTCTGGAAGTACATGTTCGCCGAGAAAAGCATGGTCATCGCGGTGACGACGCTCCCGTGCTCCATCTGGCCCGCCTGCGCGCGCAGGGTGACGAGACCCAGCAGGACGTTCATCACGGCCGAGCCGGCAGCCGCGATCAGGATCGTCGCGCGGCCGCCCCAGCGATCGGTCAGCGGGCCGTTCAGGAGGAACGCGATGCCGTAAAGGATGGAGCCGACGCCGTCGATCTCGCCGTACTCCTGCTTCGTCAGCAGCCCGATCTTCTCCATCAAGGACGCGTTGGCCGAGAGGTTGTAGCGGCCGAAGTAGAGGAGCGCGTACGTCAGCCCGAGCGGGAACCAGTTCCAGAAACGGCGGCGCTTGAAGGCCGCGGAGTGGCCGAGGTCGATCTTCGGCAGCCGGCTCACGACCATGGAGATCGCCGCGAGCAAGATCAGGATCGGCAGGAGGTTCTTCAGCCAGTCGGGCATGACGCACCCATCCTACCCGAGCCCTCGGCAAGATCGCACCTGCCTTCGGCGCGACGTTGCGGCTCGGCGCAAGCCCTGCAACGCTGCGGCGCATGTTTCCCGAGGAGAAGATCGAGGCGGTGGAGCTCGCGACGGACCCGAACGTCGTGCGTCGCGACAGGCTCCTCGGCGCGATCTTCGCGGAAGATCCAGAGGCGTGTCTCATCCAGCACGGCCCCGTGGTCTCGCACGTGGTGACGACCAGCGCGCCGCCCCAGATTGTCCTGATCCCGACGCGTGATCGTGACGCGGCCGAGCGGCTGCCGATGTTGCTCCAGCAGATCGTCGCGTCGACCTCGCGGGCGCCTGTCCCGACGCACATCGTCGCGGTGGGCGGCGGATCCGAGATCGTGGGCGCGTTGCGGAGCGCGGCGCCCAAGGGATCGATCTCGCCGATGGGGTTTCACCACATCGACGACGCGAGCCGCCTCGCGCACGTGACCGGGCACAAGCTCGCCTTGCTCGAACGCGCGGCCGAGCGGATCCGCGGGGCCGAGCCGCCCACGCCCGAACGTATCCACGAGGGGCTCGTGAAGGGTCGAGCGCTCGCGCAACGGGACAGGCAGGCGGTCTCGAGGCTTCAGGGACAAACCCCCGTGACGATCGGGATCGTCGCCGTGTGCGCCGTGCTCGGCGTGATCACCGTGATCTGGCGGCAGAGCATGGGGACCAACCAGGCCCTCCTCGCGCTCGGCGCGACGAGCGGCGACGCGGTGCGAAGCGGCGACGTGTGGCGCATCTTCGCCTCGGCGTTCCTGCACGCGAGCCCGATGCATTTCGTGATGAACATGGTCGCGCTCTGGAGCCTCGGCGTGATGCTCGAGCCGATCCTCGGATCGCGGCGTTACCTCGTGCTTTACGGCCTCTCGGGCCTCGGCGGCGCGCTCGCGACGACGCTGCTCGGCCGCGGGTGGAGCGTCGGCGCGTCGGGCGCGATCTGGGGTCTGATGACCGCGCTGCTCGCGCTCGTGCTTTTCCCGCGTGGGATCTTGCCGCCTCTCTTCATCGCGCGGCTCAAGACGGGCGCGTGGCGTCCGCTCGTGCCGAACATCGTGATCAGCTTCTTTCCGGGCGTGGATTACCTCGCGCATTTTGGCGGCGGGATCGTCGGCTTCCTGGGGATGGCCCTCTTCCTCGGGCGCGGGCTCAAGCCCGTGGAAGAGCGCGCGCACGAGGGGGACGTGGAGCTCGGGCCGCGCCCGCTCCTCTCCTTGGCCGCGGTGATCGTGGGCGCGGCGATGCTCGTCTCGGTCGGGACGGGCGTCGCGCTCAGCGGGCCGTGGACCCTGAAGAAGCCGCCGGCGATGACACGAACGGCGCTGCCGAGCCTGGGTTTGTCCGTGGAGATGCCGGCGCCTCTCGCGAAGAAGCCGGGCAAGGAAGACCGGAACGGCGTGCAGGTCTTCACGTACGGCGACCTGGATGGGAGCCCTGTGTTCATCGAGATGATCGCGGTGGATCTCGAACAGCCGCCGCCCCCCGAGGCGCTCGACGCGTTCCTCGAAGAGACGCGCATCGAGGCGGAGAAGACGCCGCCCGACAAGAAGGCGATCCGCGTGGGCGAGGCGCAGATCGAGACGGTGGGCGCGCGCAAAGCCGTGCACATCGAGCACGAGCTCGCGATGGGCGGCGATCCGTTCGTGCTCCGCACCTACTTCCTCGTCGTCGGCGCGCGCGAGATCGTCGTGCGCGGGTATGCACGCAAGGATCGGCGGCCCGCGGGGTGGAAGGACATCGAGGAGAAGGTGGTGCGCTCGATCGAGGAGCGCTGAGCGGGCTCAAGGGCCCGCCATCGCCGGAAAGTCTGTCGTGACGAACTGCGCGCCACTCGTAATGGCGGCCTCGCGTTGTGTCATGCTCCCCTCCCCCAAAGGCGCCGCCGGCGCTAAAGAGCCCAGCCGATGAAAGTCATCAAGGTCCAGGACGACAGACAACGCCGTCACGTTTTTACATCCCCACCGCGACGGATCGTCTCGCTCGTTCCAAGCGATACCTACTCGGTCCTCCGGCTCGGCGCGAAGGACAGGCTCGTCGGACGAACCCGCTTTTGCTTCGAGCCGGCAGGGGAGGTCGAGTCGATCGAGGAGGTGGGCGGCACCAAAGACGCCGACGTCGACAAGATCCTCGCCCTCGAGCCCGACCTCGTGATCGCCAACCAGGAAGAAAATACGCGCTCGCAGATCGAGCGCCTCGACGCCGCAGGCATCGCCGTCTTCGTCTCCTTCCCGCGCCGCGTCGCCGACGGAATCGCGCACCTCGCCCGCCTCGCCCTCGCCCTCGGCCTCGATCGGGATCCCACGGCCCGCGCGCTCGTCGCGTCCTCGTACCACGCGCACCGCGAGGCCGAAAAACACCGCGGAGAGCGCGTCCCCGTCCGCGCGTTCGTGCCCATCTGGATGGATCCGCTGATGACCGTCCACGAGGAGACGTTCATCTCCGACATGATGGATCTCGTTGGCGCACAAAACGTCTTCGCCGACCGCAGGCGCCGCTACCCGCTCGCCGCCGATCTCGGCAAGGCCGCGCCGCTGCCGCCCGAGCGCGTGGCCGGTCGCGACACGCGTTATCCACGCGTCACGCTGGAGGAGGTCGTCGCGCGGCAGCCGGA
>JANMGF010000650.1:0-4283 GCA_031374535.1 Polyangium sp. (in: bacteria) | reverse complement strand
ATCCTGTCCACCGGGCATGCAACGCCGCGGGATAGGGGTTGTGCGGAGGACTGTACGAGCGAACACGCGCGAGCGTCAAGACGGAAGTTGGCTTCCGCTGCCGCTGCCGCTTCCGCTTCCGCTTCCGCTTCGGATTCCGCTCCCGCCGGAGGGACGGTCTCGGTGGACGGCGCCGAAGGCTCATCCGAAATGGGCTCGGTCCCCTCTGACCGTCGAGAAACGGGGGTCGCTGGGCGAGCGAAAGGATCTCGTGGGGTAGGAGGGTGGGCAGGAGGACCCAGCAATACGCGCCGCGACCGCGCGCCCTGCGGGCGGGCCGCGCGCAGGCAGTGCCCGGCCTTGTTGCGCAGGATCGTACGGAGCACGAAACGCGTGATGTGCGGTGGGAATTGCAGCTACGTGGGAGGCCGGTGGACGGAGGTTCGTCGGGCCAGTACGATGATTATGCCTATGCGGAGGCGTGGTACGAAAGGTTTGCGACCTGGGAGGCGCGCAGCTTCGCGTATACGCCGCTCGCGCTCCCGTACTGGCCCGAGCTCGTGGGTCGGGTTGCAGGGACGGAGAGGCATCCGCGACAAATTCCGACGAACTCGGAGGAGTTAATCGCGCATGCCGCGTTCGCGACGAGCGCGCAGGTGTGCGCGGAGCAAGAGCGGACTCGGCGCGCGCAGCGTCGTCACGGCATTCGGCACCACCGTCTGGCCGGGGACGAGTGAGAACTGGACACGCTGCGCGAGCAACGTCAAGAAAAGATGGCCTTCCATTTGAGCGAGGTGATTGCCGACGCAAATGCGAGGGCCGGCACCGAAAGCGAGAAACGCCAGCCGAGACCTCTTCGCCTCGCTGGCGGGCAGAAACCGCTCCGGGTCGAAGCGCTCTGGATCGGGCCATAGATCCGGGCGCCGATGAAGCGTATAAGGACACACGAAGAAAACCGTGCCCGCCGGGAATGCATAGCCGCCCAAGGTCACCGCCTCCCGGGCGACCCGGTCGAATATGTACACTGGGGGCTTTAGCCGCAGCGTCTCCTTGAATACCGCGAGGGTGTACGGCAGCCTGGCCAGATCCTCCAGCGTGGGTGACGCGCCGCCCAGCGTGTCGACCTCCTGGAGATGACGCTGGTACACTTCGGAGTGGCACGAGAGCTGATAGAGCGTCCACGAGAGCGCCATGGCGGTCGTCTCATGCCCGGCGAAAAACAGCGTGAGGACCTCGTCGCGCACCTGTTTGTCCGACATGGTGTTGCCATCTTCGTCACGCGCCAGAAGCAGCTTCGTGAGAATGTCCTTTCGGGCGAGTCCCGTGGCTTTGCGCTCCGCGATCATGCGCTGCACATGCTGGCTCAGGACGGAAAGCGCGTGACGCAGCCGCCGGTCGCGTTTGGTGGGCAGAGGCGGCGGGTACGTGAGATGTTCGAGAAGTGAGGTCCGCGCCGCATCCATCCAGCCGGGCCCGCGTCCCTGCAGCCCATCGATCGCCGCGAAGAGCACCATCTTCGCCATGACCGAGAGAGAGCCTGAGCTCTCGCTCGTGATATCGAGAAACGTCGTGACGGCGTTGCCCAGCTCGTCCGCATCGTCGTACGTATCGGCGCCGAACAGGGCTCTGCTGACCACAGTCATGGCAATGCGCGTCATCTCGCGGGTGACGTCGATTTCCTGATCGTCGCGCAGATCGTTTATCCAGCGGATCATCACGGCGCGCACGGCCGTGAGGTATTCACCGATGTACGAAGGCGCGAAGAACGGCGCCATCAGGCGGCGCTGCCTGCGCCAGCGTTCTCCATCCGTCGTGAGGAGCCCTTCCCCCGTGAGCGGGTAGAGCATGAACCGAGCACCTGGGGATTTTGCGAGTGAACGCACGTTCGCGACCAGCAGCTCATGCACCAGCTCTAGCGAGTTGAGCCACACGACCGGCTGCTGAAACACGCGAAAGGCCGCGATGTCCGTGTGCTCCCTGTGGAGCTGCTGAAAGAGCCCGAGCCGGTCGACACGAAAATGATTGGCGTGTCCGCTGAAGAAGCTTCCGCCGGATAAGATCGGTACATCCTGAAGTGTTTTCATCGAGCCTCGGAGCGACCATTCGCGCATGGGAAGGAAGTTGGGGTATTCCCTCCCTGTCCTCTGTGGTAGTTGAGTAGATGCCCCTCGTCGCTTGACGAGGGCACAACTGTACCCGCAGCGCAAGAAAATCGACGATCAGG
Source organism: Polyangium sp. (in: bacteria) (assembly GCA_031374535.1). Classification (GTDB taxonomy): domain Bacteria; phylum Myxococcota_A; class Polyangia; order Polyangiales; family Polyangiaceae; genus Polyangium. Next base: position 2,080 of record JANMGF010000650.1, on the reverse strand, counting down.
CACACGCGCTACCCAGGGCGGGCTGGCACGAAGGCGGACGAACATGACGCGGCGCGCCAGGTGGCACGCCGGCAAGGTATCCGATGGGCAACGAACATCCAATCGACACCGCTGATGTCAATGCGCTTCTTGAGGAGGCTCGTCGTCTGACGGCCCCGGAGTTCGCAGAAGCTCATCGTGAACTCTTCCTGCTCGTGCAGCGCTCCATCCTTCGCAGTCAGGCGAATTTCGAGACCGACGTACCCACCAGGCGCGGGAGCGTCTTACCTCCTGCTTTGGGCAGCACAGAAATAAGCGTGCTTCCGATCAGGAAATCTCTGCGAAGCCCGTACCAGGACAGGATTTCCATCGGCCGCGCTCGAAGCTGCGATGTCGTGATCCGGGACGCATCGATCTCGAAGCTGCAAGCTTATGTGTTCACGGGTGCGGACGGGAGCCACTCGATCGTCGACGTCGGTTCGCAGAATGGCACGAAGATCGGCTCTCGCCTGCTGGTCCCCCAGAAACCGATGCCGCTGAAAGCCGGTGACATCATCACGCTGGGGGCCGTCGTGGCGGCGACGCTCGACGCCACAAGCGCGCACAAAGCTCTCTTACGGCTTGATGATGGCTCTTTCTGCCGATGAGCTGCCGATGATAGGAGGCGGCCCGAAATCCAGGGCTCAGGCCGCGAGGCAGGCGACGAGAAACGCCAGAAATTCGCCGTAGAACAGCTTCCAGACGAACATGTAGAAGCGAGAGACGGAGGCCGGCTCCTCCGCCTCGAGGCCATACCCCCGCACCCCCAATGCAAGGAGCGCGACGATATGGCATGTCACGAGGACCGGGGCGCTGATGCCGTCGACTCCCACGAGCGCCGCTGCCGCCGCCGCGACGTAGCAAGTCGTCAGCAGAAAGCGACATAGCAGCAGCGTCCTCCGCGCGCCGAGTCGTAGGACGAGGGTGAAGATCTTGTGTTTGCGATCTCCATCGATGTCCGGCACGTCCTTCATGATGGCGATTACGGTGACAAAGCCAAACATGAAGCCGACGAACAAGAGGACACGAGCCGGCACGGCAGGGCGGCCCATGAGCCCGGCGGCGTAGCTCAATGTCAGCCCGAGGTTGAACACGATCGCCCGCGCCGTGATGATGGATGCTGCCGCCCAGAAGGCAGACTGCTTCAGCCGGAGAGGTGGCAGGGAGTACGCCGTGCCGATGGCGAAGATGATCGCGATCGTCCAGAAGAGATAGATGTTCTGGAGAGCGGAGACGATCAGCGCGACCACGGCGCTCATGCCGACGATCGCCATCCCCGTCCGCATGCTGAATGCACCCGAAGCGAGCGGCAGATAGGGCTTGTTGATCCTGTCGATCTCGACGTCCGTGATCTGGTTGATGCCGACCACATAGAGGTTCACGGCAAGACCCGCGATGAGCGTGCTCAGCAGGAGCTTGGTATCATATCTGCCAGCCGCGGAGGCGGTCAGCACATAGAAGACGATAGCGGCGAGTGTTGTGCCGATGATCGTATGAGGCCGTGCGAATGCCCACGTGCTGCGAATCACCTCAGCGATCGATGTCGGTTTCGCGTAAGCTTCGGCGCTCGGATGCGAACCAATCATTTTGCTGCACCTCGCCTTCGAGAATACACGGAGAAGTGCGGAAATCTATGCTTTTCTGAATTGCATTCGTGGGTGCGCCCTGGTAAGTCGCCCGCGCACATCATCCGCATTGCGTGGCTACAATACCTTCGTGATGACGACGGGCGTCCCCGCGGACGGCGACAGAACCACGCCACGAAAAATCGTACGCTGTGCGGTCTGGTCCGCGAGTCGCAGTCGAACCTGGGACAGGACCGTCGCCAGGATGATCTTGATCTCGTGCATCGCAAAAGCCATTCCGATGCACCGCCGGATACCCCCACCGAAGGGAATCCATCTGTAGAGATTGGGCTTCACCCCGAGGAATCGCTCTGGAGAGTAGCGCTCTGGATCGGGATACAGATCTGGCCTGCGATGCACGAGGGGAATACTGACCGCCACGAGCTGGCCAGGCTCCAGCATGTACCCGCCAAGCGAAAAGGGGGCGGCGACCCGAC
>JANMGF010001533.1:0-1619 GCA_031374535.1 Polyangium sp. (in: bacteria) | reverse complement strand
CCGACCTTCGCGAGCACGAGGGCGGCATCACGGTGTCCTTCGCGAAGGGAGGCGCGCGCGATATCGACCTCGTGAGCGCCGCGGACGGCATCCGCTCCCGCACTCGCTCCCTCGTCTACGGCGACGAGCCCGAAATCCGGGAGCTTGGCGTTTACATGGCCTATCTCACGATCCCACGCGTCGCCTCCGACGACGCGTGGTGGTGCTGGTACAACGCGCCGGGAGGACGAACGATCCAGTTGCGCCCCGATAACGTGGGCACGACCCGGGCCCTGCTCTCGTTCATGTCCGAGCCGCGCGGTTATGAAAAGCTCGACGTAGATGAGCAGAAGAAGATCCTCCGCCGCGTGTTCAGCGACGCGGGGTGGGAAGCTCCGCGGGTGCTCGCCGCGCTGGATGCCTCGGCGGAGATCTACTTCGATTCGATCGGTCAGGTTCGGGCCCCGCGATGGTCACGCGGTCGCGTGGCGCTCGCCGGGGACGCGGGTTACGCGCCGTCACCGATCAGCGGAATGGGCACGAGCCTCGCGCTCGTCGGCGCCTACGTGCTGGCCGGTGAAATCGCCAAGCATGCAGACCATCGGGAAGCGTTCGATTCTTATGAGAGAATCATGCGCCCCTACGTTCGTCAGGCCCAAAAACTCCCGCCGGGGACCCCTCGGTTGGCACATCCGAAGACGAACATCGGTATCGCCGTCTTCCACGTCGGCGTGCGTCTCGCCGCGCGTGTTCTGGCGAGCGGCATCGGAAAGAAGCTGTCGGCGCCGCCGGCAAACGAGATCGACCTGCCCGATGATTCCGCATTCGTGCGCTGATCCAGCTCGCCGTGATCCCCATGGACCACGCCGAGCGGTCGTCGGCCTTATCGATCAGCCAGACGAAGGCGAGGTCGAGGAGGCCGGGGGCGGTTCGGCGTCCTTCTTGTTTTTCTCGCGCGTGGCTGCGGCTTTCTGGCCGACGGCGAAGTGGTAATCGAGGAGCGGCTCGAAGGGGGCCGCCACCTCGGTACCATTGGGGGACCGGTCGGCGCGGCGCCGCACCTGATGCGCCATCTCGCCGAGGCGGAAGGCAATGGAGTGACCGCGGACGAGGCGCGTCTCCTGGAGGAGCTCGAGCAGCTTTTCGACCGCCGGCAAGACCTCCTCGATACGCTTGCACGTCGCCCAATCCGCCTCGAGCTCCGCGACCTCGACCTCACGGAGGCCGGCCCGCAGCCGCACGGCCGGGTCCGCCAGCAAGACGGCCAGGATGCCCGCGGCATGGCCGTCGCGGAGCTTGCTCAAGCGGGCAATATGGTCGGGCGTGATGTCCACGAGCTCGACATCGGTGATGTCGATGCTGCGTTCGCCGGCCTTGGGATGCTTGGGGTCACTCATGATGGAGAGTCTCCTCTTCCTCGAGGGAAGGGTGATGGTTCGTCGAATGGCACTTCGACGTGGGTAACGTCGGAGTTCGAGGAGGCATTCAGCAAAGGTGATGCCAGCGGGTTGGAGACGTGCGCGTGGGGAGGGCGAGACGACGGTGTTACTCGGGGAAACGACCGTCTGGGGCGGCGGACGGTGGTGGGCGCTAGAGAGGAAGGCGAGTAGTCTGGGCGAGTTCAGAGTGTGTGGGAGCAG
>JANMGF010001517.1:0-11728 GCA_031374535.1 Polyangium sp. (in: bacteria) | reverse complement strand
TCGTGATCCGTCGTGATCACGAAGGATCAAACCTCACGTTCCAGGGACGGCCATGTAGAACCGTGAGCTTTGTTGCACAATTTTCGATGGTGTTCCCGTCGGAAACGATCTAGGTGTGAGTCCCTGATCGACTTCGGCTCGCGAACGATCACTCAACTGCTGGAGGCCCGTCCGGGCGACCATAACGTTGAGGACCGCGCCCAGCACGACGCTCACGCCAGTCACCAAGAGGAACTTGGTATTGAAGGTATTGAGCCGCGCGAGGATACCGCTCGGCTGGCTCGGCGGCAGGGTGCTACGTCGGTCGGACGACACGGCCAGGATCCTCCTGGATGACGGTGGTGCGGCCATCGCGTGGCGGTCGCACGAAATTCACACCTAGATCGTTTCCGACGGGAACACCATCGAAAATTGTGCAACAAAGCTCACGGTTCTACATGGCCGTCCCTGGAACGTGAGGTTTGATCCTTCGTGATCACGACGGATCACGAAGGATCACGAGCGGAACGGCTTGCGACCCGAACCCGCATAGATAGGCCACGACGCAAAACCTCGCTCGTCCTTGATGGCATCTACGTGGGCGCGCATACCTTCCTTCATGCGCTCGAAGACCTCGGGAGCTTGCTTGCTCCGCATACACATCTCGCTCGCCACGTACGTCCAGCTCTCGACGACCTTGGCGAGGTCATTGGGATCCGAGTTCATGTTGTTGATGTCGATGAGATGGATCTTGATGTCCTCGAGACCCGCATCGTTGAGCATCGGACGCGTCCTCAACCCGGTGTTCATGTCCATACCGAGCAGAGCGCCGATCTCGATCGCCTTGTCATATGCCCAGCGCAGCCGCTCGTGGTTGGGCGTCCCGACGATCCCCGACATGAACTCGTTCGTCACGTAGATCCGGCCGCCGGGCTTGCAGATCCGAAGGAGCTCCTGCAGGATCCGCTGCGGCTCGTTGAACACCTGCAGCCCGAGCCGACAGGAGACGAAGTCGAACGAGCTGTCCGGCAAGAGCAACGCAGCGGCGTCGCCGTATTGATACTCGATGTTCTCGAGGCCATAGTCGGACACGACCTGCCGCGCATACCGCAGGAGCGGCTTCGAGTGGTCCACGCCGACGAGGTACTCCGGCCGGAAATCACGCTGGAGAAGGATGGCGAAGTCGCCGAGGCCGCAGCAGATGTCGGCGATCCGGAGCCCCGGCCGCATCCCGTGCCAGGCGAGCTTCGCTTGCTCGTGCTCCCAGATGATCTTCTCCTGGGTGCGGAGGACGTTGATGAACTCGTCGTCCTCGATGACGCCCTGGATCGGATAGAAGGCCTTGTCGTAGACCTCGATCGTGACGTTGGGATAAAGCTCGGCGATGACCTGGAACTTGCGTATGGCCCAGGGAATGACGCTCGACAGGACGAACTTGACGCGGAGCTCCGGGCGCGAGCTCGCCGCCCACCGCACGAAGCGGTTCAGCTCGAGGAACGCCACGTTGTTCATGTACTTGAGCCGCTTCAAGTTCACGCACAACGTGCCGCGCGCGCTCCACGCAGCCTGCTCGAGCGAGCTGCGGACCGAGGCCATTTCCTCGGCGACGAAGGGCCGGAGGGTGCCCGTGAGGCTCACCTCCTGCTCTTTGTCCCCCGTCAGCCTCATGTTGAGCGCGAGGGGCATACATGAAGGCGGGACGCCGGAAGAAGGCGTACCGGACGACGCAGGAGCGATGGAGCTGCTCATACCTCCCCCATCTCGTCGACCTCTGGCAGTTCGAGGAAGAGGCTTAACCGGTCGGTTGCCGGCGGCTCGGATATGGTCAAGGAACAGGAATATACAGCGGCAAGCTCGAGCATTCCGAGCATGGTATCCTCGCCGTCCGCCGGCTCTTCCAACCGAGCGCGATACCAGCTCTTCAGATCGGGCTGGTTCACGATCTGCACGGCCATACGATAAAATACTCGATTCTGCTCGGTGACCGGGAGCGCAATCTGCAAGACGACATGCCGGCCTCTTTTGCGGAAGATGAGGTCGATCTGCCCGTCGGGCGCGTGGTTACGATAGATGACTTCGAGTAGCTCGTTGATGAACGTGGAAAGCAGCGTCGCGTTGCGCTCGGGATCTCCCTCGTTGGCGCTCACGTAACGGGCGAGGTAGTTCGCGAGGAGATGACAGTGAGCCCACTCCCGCGCAAAACCGCCCACCGTAAAGCGAGCCGCCATGATCATCCTGTATCGGCTCGAGGCGAGTTCGGCTTCCATGGGTGGAGCCGGTGTGATGGTCTTGACAATCGACATCGAGACCTCGAAGGCGGCCGACCGTCGGCCTGAAAAGGCTAGCCGGGTTCGACGTCGGCGTCGAGTGCCGTCTGTCCAACCGTGGTGGCTCGCGACGTGTCTCAAGATGTTCAGCGAGCGACCGTCGCGCACGCGCGGGTAGCAGCGAATGTGCCACCCCTATCACGGAACGCGACTCTTCGGCAGAGGAAGCACGAAGACCACGCGAACCGCAGGGAGATGCACATCGAAGGCAAACGAGTGTGTCGCAGACCACTTGAAAGCGAGCGCCAAACCTTTGTGGTTTGTCCGGGGAGTGCGCGGCGTACACCTTCCGTGCTAGGTTCGTCGCGGCTCGCCCGGCCGAAGGTGGTTTCCATGAAGCAGCTCGAGCTGTTCTCTGGCAAGGCAGAGCCCGCGCTCCCCGAGATCGACGCCGATCGCGCGCTCGCAACGAAGCTCGGTTCCGCGGTGTTCCTCGGGACCTCGACGTGGACGTTCCCAGGATGGCGGGGAATCTTCTACCCCGAACGAGTCTCCGAACGGGACCTCGTCGCGCACGGGCTACGGCTCTACGCGCAGAATCCGCTGTTCCGTACGGTGGGGATCGATCGCAGCTACTACGCGCCGCTGCGCGCCGAAGAGCTCGCTCGTTATCGCGACGATCTTCCGGAGGGGTACGGATGCGCGATGAAGGTGTGGAGCGGAATCGTCACGCGACGCGACGCACGCACGGGGGAGAGGTCCGCCGCGTTCCTCGATCCACGCGTCTTCGAGGATCTCGTGCTCGCGCCGATCGAGCAGAGTTTTTCCGGGAACGTAGGCGCGCTCCTCCTCGTGCTCTCGCCGATGCGGGCGGAGGATCGGATGGACACGTCGGAGCTCGCCGAGCGGCTCGATCGGTTCTTCACCGAGGCGCCGCGATCGTTTCGTTACGCGGTGGAGCTCAGGAATCCCGAGCTCCTTTCGAGGTCGTATCTCGAGGTGCTCACGCGGCACGGGGTAACACACGTACTGGGTTTGTGGGAGCGGATGCCCGGCGTCGGACGTCAACTGGCCGTACCAGGGATCTTCACGGCGCCACTCGTCGTGTGTCGGTTGTCGATCCGGCCCGGATCTCGTTACGAGGAGCGGAAGCGGATCTGCGCGCCGTTCGATCGGATCGTGGACGTCGACGAGGAGACACGCGCCGACGTCGTCGAGGTCGCGCGGCGATGCACCGCAGAGAAGCGGTCGCTCGTGGTGCTGGTGAACAACAAGGTGGAGGGATCGGCGCCGCTGACGGTGCGCGCGCTGGCACGGCGGATCGTCGCAAGTCGGTGAGAGCGGAGGTCTGGAGAGTTTATGTCCGGAGCGAAATACGCTCCCCCTCGCCGCGACGATCGTTGCCTTAGAAGCCGCCGCCGATCTGGGCCAGGAGGGTCCACGTGTCGGCGCCGGGCTCGTTGCCGGCGGGCGTGGTGGGCGTGCCCATGTTGTCGAAGAAGGCGGGGCGGTAGCTGAAACGCCCGCCCACCCGGATGCTTTCGGTGAGCATGCGATCGGCGCCCACGGCGACGGGAACGACGAGCGTGAAAGCGTCGCCGTAGTTGCCGGCGAACCCGGCGTACCCAACGCCGCCAGCCACGAAGGGCCGCAGCGGAAGGCGGGTGCCGTCCGTGAGGTTGTAACGGATGCCGGCGTCGAGAGACGTCATCACGATCGGGTCGCGGGTGTCGGCGCGGGTGTTCGAGCTGCCGAGGTAGTTGCCTTCGATCGACCAGCGATCGTCGAGGGCCCCCGAGACACGCACGTTCCAGCCGGGTCCGAGGCTGCCGACGCCGCCGACGAAGCCGACGATACCGGCGCCGCCTTCCACGGAGTACGTAGGCTGCGGGATGTTGCGGAGGACAGGTTGATCGGCAGGCGGCATGCCTCTCTGGTTGGTCTGCGCGTGGGCCAGCGTCGGCGCGGCCAATGCAAAAGCAGCCAGCAGGGTCGCCACGATTCGTCCGGTGGTCATTGCATCCTCCTCAGCTTTCGGCGCGAGGTCCTGGCAGAGATCGAGTCTCGCCTTTGGTGCGTCCGGGTGCATGCAGCGGGCCACGAAGGCTGTGCAGGTCGGACCCTTCAACGTCCGGACGAGCGAACACGGTGCAATCGTGTGATGCGAACGGACAGCAAGCGCGCGAGGGCGCGTGGCGGGGCGACGCGAAACGGCTGTCAAGCCTTTCTTGTTGCCGCCCGGGGGGCTTCGGGCAGAGAGTAGGCGGCGAGGCCAAAACGTGGCGCGGATCCAAAGCGCGAAACCGCGAGGGGGTGGAGGCCGTAGGTTGGATCAGCAACGATCAGGGAGCATACGATGAACGCAAAGAGCATTTACGAGACCCTCGCAGCCCTCGGCGCGAGCGCGATGATCGCGGGTTGTGCCGGAACGCAGGAGCCCGTGAAGGCGGCCGAGGAGCCGGCAGCCGAGACGAAGGTGGAGGCGCCCGCGCAAACGGCCGCGTCGAACGAGGGGACCGAGGCGGCCGGGGCGACGAACGCAGCGGCGGCGCCGGCGGAAGCGCCCGCGGCATCCGCGGATCCGGCGAAGGAAGCGGCGCCGGCAGCGGCGGCGGCTCCTCCGGTGAAGGCAGCGGCTCCGGCCACGAAGGCGACGGCCCCGGCCGCCCCGAAGAAGACGGCGACGAAAAAGAAGGGGACGGAGATGGCCTGCGGCGAAGGTTCCTGCGGCTGACGGGTGGCTCGCGGGTCGACGATCGCAGGGGTCGGGCTCGGCCTCCGGTTCGATTTTCTCGAGGACGTGCTCGCGCGGGTCGAGGCGGGGACGCCGCTCGGCTGCGCCCGGTTTTTCGAGGTCGCGCCGGAGAACTACATGCGCCGGGGCGGGTTCGTCCCGGCCGCGCTCGAGCGGATCGCGTCGCAGTTTCCGCTGCTCTCGCACGGGCTTTCGCTCTCGCTCGGCGGGCTCGATCCGTTCGAGGACGGCTACCTGCGTGAGCTCGCGGCGTTCGCGCGGCGATTCGAGGTGCCGTTTCACTCGGATCACCTCTGTTTCTCGGGGATCGGGGGGCGGATGGTGCACGAGCTTCTGCCGCTGCCGATGACGAAGGGGGCCGCGTCGTACGTGGCTGGGCGTGTGCGGGAAGCGGAGGATCGGCTCGGGGTGCCGATGGTCGTGGAGAACATCACGCGGTACGTCGTGCCGGGGACGCCGGAGATGAGCGAGGCGTCGTTCGTCGCGGAGGTGCTCGAGAAGTCGGGGGCGAAGCTCCTGCTCGACGTGAACAACGTGTTCGTGAACGCGATCAACGACGGGACGGATCCGCTGGTGTTCCTCGCGGAAGTGCCGCTCGATCGGGTCGTCGCGATTCACGTGGCAGGGCACGAAGAGCGGGCGGGTTCGGGGATCGTCGTCGACACGCACGGCGCGGATGTGGTGAACGAGGTGCTCGCGCTGCTCACGTGGACGATCGAGCGGACAGGGCCTCTGCCAGTGGTGCTGGAGAGGGATCACGCGATCCCTTCGCTCGAGGGATTGCTCGTGGAGGCGGCGCGCGTCGATGCGGCGTACCAGGCAGGGCTCGCAGCGCGGGAGGCGCGGGGGCGTGGCTGAGGAGGACGAGGGGAGAGCCGAGATCGCGCGGGTCGCAGAGGCGTTCGGGGCCGTCGTGCAAGGGCCGGGCGAGGCGGGGCGGATCGGAATTTACAGGTCGCTCGTTCGGCGGGGGATCCTCGGGGCGGTGCGGGCGCAGATGCCACGCACGGCGACGCGGCTCGGGGCGCTGTTCGAGGAGACGGTGGATCGATGGATCGACGAGGCGCTGCCGAGCTCGCCGTATTTGCGGGACGCGGCGGCGGAGCTCGTCGGCTGGGCAGGGCCGAGGTGGGCGGCGGAGGCATCGGTTCCGCGGTGGATTCCGGATTTCGCGAGGCACGAGGTCGCCCGGTTCGAGGTCGCGGCGGGAGCGGCGGCGGCGGACGGGCGTCAAGGAGGGGCGCTCGCGCTCGATCGGGCGGTTCGGTTCGACGGGGCAGCGCGGGTCGAGCGGTATGGATGGGCGGTGCACCGGACGGCGGCGTTGCCGGAAGAAGACGTCATCGAAGAGCCCGCGGAGGAGCCGACGACGGTGTTGCTTTACCGGGACAGCGGGTACGAGGTGCGATGCCTCGTGTTGTCGCCGCTCGCGGCCGCGATCCTGGAACGGCTCCTCGGGGGGGCTCGGCTCGGGGAGGCGGTGACGGAGGCGTGCGGGGCGCTCGGGGAGCCGCTCGGCGAGGCCGTCCTGCGGGGCACGGCGGAGGTGCTCGCGGATCTCGGGGAGCGCGGGGTGGTCCTCGGCGCGGTCGAGGAAGGAAAAAACGATCCCGTGACGCACGCGGCGAGCGAGCGAGGTATAGTCGCGGGCGAACGACCATGAGCCGACACCTCCGCGTTTTCCCATGACGACGAGGCAGCAGCCACAGGACCCGCTCGGCATCGCCGGGACGATCCTCGCCGAGAAGTACCGGATCGATCAGCTCATCGGCGAGGGCGGTTTCAGCGTCGTCTACAAGGCCGAGCACCTCATCTGGCAGCAACCTGTCGCGATCAAGTGCTTCCGCATCCTCTCGCAGGCGCCCGAGAACAAGCGGGACGAGCTGCTCGACGGGTTCATCCAGGAAGGCCGGTTGCTCGCGAGCCTGTCGAGCCGATCGGCGGCGATCGTGCAGGCGCGCGACATCGGCAAGTTCACGACCGCGGACGGGATGTGGATCCCGTACATGGTGCTCGAGTGGCTCGAAGGAAAGACGCTCGATCACGTGCTCTTCGAGGAGCGCGTCGTGGGCGCGAGGCCGCGCGAGATCCATGAAGCGCTCGCGTTGCTCGAGCCGGTCGCGGTGGCGCTGGAGATCGCGCACGCGAAGAACATCGCGCACCGGGACATCAAGCCGGCGAACATCTTCGTCATCGGAGATCCGCGCGGTCCGTCGCCCTTCACGAAGATCCTCGACTTCGGCATCGCGAAGGTGATGGCCGATCACGCGGCGGCGACGGCGGAGCTCGCGCAGACGGGCAAGGAGATCACGGCGTTCACGCCGAACTACGGGGCGCCCGAGCAGTTCAGCCGATCGTACGGCGCGACGGGGCCGTGGACCGACGTGTTCGCGATGGCGCTGATCGTGGTCGAGGTGCTGCGCGGCGGGCAACCGGCGCTCGACGGCGAGGACTTCATCCAGTTCGCCGTGGCGAGCCGCGATCCGACGCGCAGGCCAACGCCGCGTTCGCTGGGCGTGCCGGTGTCGCCGGAGGTGGAGGCGGTGTTCGCGAAGGCGCTCGCGGTGGCGCCGTCGGACAGGTACGCGTCCATGGGTCGCTTCTGGGCGGCGCTGCACGAGGCCGTGTTCCCGGACATGACGTGGAACCCAGGGACGACGAGCGGCATGGCGGCGATCACGTCGAGCCCTGGCAGGTCGTCACGCGCGAGTTTCCCGGGTCCGCTCACGGGACAGCCGCGTATCGCCGGCGGCACCGAGATGATGGGGGCTGCGCCTTCGCTGTCGGCTCCGCAGAGCATCGGGCAACAACCGACGCAAGACCCGCCGGGGTCGATCGCCACGCCGCAAATGCCGGTGTCCACGACCAAGACGCCGAGCGCAGATCAAGGCAAGGGGCTCGTCACGTTCGCGGCCATCGCGGCCATCGCGCTGCTCGGCGGCAGCTTCGCGGCCTACAAGATGTTCACGAAGCCCTCGGGCGGCCCGGATGTCGCGAATTCTGCGTCGCCTATCGCGAGCGTGGCGCCGAGCGCGAGCACGACGGCGGTGGTCGCGGCGCGGCCGACGGAGTGCCCTGCGGGGATGGTGCTCGTGCCGGGCGGCAAGTTCTTCATGGGCTCGGACGAGGCGACGTTCAAGTTGTGGCAACCGGCGCACAAGGTCGTGCTCGACACGTTCTGCGTGGACCTCCACGAGGTGACGGCCGGTGCGTACAAAGAGTGCTCGGATCAGGGCGAATGCAAGCGCCCGGATCGGGTGCCGAGTTACCCGAAGACGGCGGGCAGCACGGACGAGGAGCACGAGAAGAAACGCGAGGCGTACACGGAGCTCTGCACGTTCGGGAAGGCGGGCCGCGAGAACCACCCGATCAACTGCACGAGTTGGTACCACGCCGACGCGTACTGCAAGTGGCGCAAGAAGCGCCTGCCCACGGAGGCGGAGTGGGAGTACGCGGCGCGCGGCTCCGACGGACGCAAGTTCCCATGGGGCGACGATGCGTCCGGGGGCGGGTACATGAACGCGGGCGGGAAAGAGTGGGCTGCGTGGGAGAAGGCGCAGGGGCTCAAGCTCACCGGTCAGCTCTACGAGATCGACGACGGCTTCCCGGGCACGGCGCCGGTGGGCAGCTTCCCGAAAGGCAAGACGCGCTTCGGCGCGGACGACTTCGTGGGCAACGTGTGGGAATGGACCGCGGACTGGTTCGAGACCTACAAGGCCGACGAAGCGATCAACCCGAAGGGCGCGCCTGCCGGTGATCGGAAGGCGATCCGCGGCGGCGGCTTCAACGGTGGGGTGCAGCTGTGGTTGGATCCGGCGTTCCGGTTCCATCAGGTCCCGGACGCGACGACGCCGGTGATCGGGTTTCGTTGCGTGACGACCCTCTGAGCACCAAACGAGCGGGCCAGCGCCGCGCGAAGAGCACGCCGATCGAAGCGCCGACGAGGGCGCCCGCGAGGACGTCGCTCGGGTAGTGCACGCCGAGGAAGCAGCGGGACCAGGCGACGAGCACGGCGAAAACGATCGCCGGGGCAGCGTAGGCGGGGCGCACCGCGGCGACGAAGGCGGCGAAGGCGAATGAGCCTGCGGCGTGGCCGCTCGGGAACGAGTGGCCGCCAGGGGAAGAGACGAAGACGGGTTCGCAGGCGGCAAGCGCGTCGCAGGGGCGGACGCGGCCAACGAGGGCCTTCACCGAGGAGACGAGGGCGCTCGTGGCGAAAAGCGCGAGCACGAGGCGGGTGGTCGTGGCGCGGGTCTCTGCGCGCGCGAGGAAGGGGACGAGGCCAAACATGCCCCAGCCGCCGCCCACGAAGGTGAAGGCGACGAAGAGAGGCATGGCCCAGGCGGGCGAGCCGCGGGCGTCGGAGGAGGGCCTCGTCGGCCGCGGAGAGCGCTTCGAGAAAACTCAAGCGTGGAGAGGATATTCTCTTCGAGGCTCTCCCTGCTAGGTTGTCTGGCCGTGCCGGTCCCCGACCATCTCCTCGGTGATCCTGCGGTGACGGGGCCGACAGGCTCCCTCGCCTTGTCCCAGGTGCGCCCGGGAAGCACGGTGCTCGCGCTCCGGGCGGTGAAGTGGCACGAGGGGCTCGCGCGGCTCGGCGTCGTGTTGCCGTTCGCGCTCGTGCACGACGTGGGGCTCCTGTTCGCGACGTCGCGCGACCACGTGGAGATCGGGCCGCGCTGCGATCCTGCGGCGATCGCGCGCGGGATGCCGGATCTGTTGCGGCTCATGGACGGGTATCGGCGCATGCTCGAGGAGCTCGGGCAAAGCGAGGTCGCGCGGCGGGCGCCGGAGCTCAAGATGAGCGACGACCTCGTGATCGTGCTCCTGTCGCGGCTGCTCGGAGCCGTGGCGTCACGGGTGAACGTGCCGCCAGCCTACCGCGCGGCGGTGCCGATGGACGCGTCGCTCTTCGAACGGATCGAGCCACAACTCGCGCAGCTCTTCTCGACCACGCGCCGCGGCTTCGAGGCGTCGGCGCTCGGGGCGCTCGAGGTCTCGCGTCTCTTCGTGCTGACGATGACGGACGCGCTCGATCTCGACACGTTGCGGCTCTTCGGCATGCTGGGCGCAGACGGCGCGGGCGGCGCGCTCACGCAGGTCGATCTGCTCGCGGCGCTGGAGTCGCCCGAGGCGAACGACATCGTGAACTTCTCGCTCGAGATCCTGCCGAGCGTGCTCGAGACGAAGACAAGACCGGCGGCGGGGACGACGGCGGCGCACGGCTACTCGGGGATCGGGACGCGTGGATCGATCGACGGGCTCGTCTTGACCGAGCTCGCGTGGGACGACCTCGAGCTCGCGCGGAGGTTGCTCGACAACGAGGTGCTTTATTACGCGCGCGAGCAGAGCCGCGACGAGCAGAAACGCGTGCACTACCTGCTCGTGGATGCGTCGGCGTCGATGCGCGGCGATCGGCAGACGTTCGCGCGGGGCATGGCGATCGCGACGGCGAAGAAGCTCCTGATCGAGGGCGAGGACGTGGCGTTCCGCTTCTTCGACTCGCGGCTCTACGAGATCCACCGGGCGCACGGGGACAAGCTGCCGACGGCGCACGTGCTCTCGTTCAAGGGCGAGCGCGGCCGGAACCCCGCGCGTGTCTTCGCCGAGCTGTCGACGGAGCTCGAGTTGCATCGTCACCGCGATCCACGCACGCCCGTCGTGCACCTCTTCACGCACGCGGCGCTCTACATCCCGCGCGAGATGGTGCAGGCGGTGCGAAGGTCGGCGCACATCGCAGCGGTGTTCATCCTGCCCTCGGGCGGCAAGCTCGACCTCGATTACGTCGATCTGCTCGACGCGCACTGGGTCGTCGATCACGCGACCTTGTCGAGCGGCGCGGCGCGGGCCAACGCGGCGCGGTCGATCCTCGATCAGACGACGGCGTCGTCCGGGGAAGAGGCCGCGGCGAAAGGGGCGGAGGCGTGAGCGGCCGGCCGGTGCAGGACCTGCGCGAAGAGGCGCGGATGGCGAGCGCGCGGGGCGATCTCGCGCGGGCGAGGTTGGCGCTCATTTCGGCGCTCGGACAGACGATCGCGCGCGAGGAGGAGTACGCCTCGGCGGTGCGAGACCTGCGTGAGGTGCTCGTCGCGATCGGTGATCTCCGAGGCGCGCTCACGCTCGACTGGTACACGGGCAGCGAGAAGGGGCAACGTGACCTCGTCACGAGCGGACGCGTGCCGGTGATCGATCGCGCGCGCACCTACCTCGCCTGGGCGGATCGAGCCGAGGACGCGTCACGCAAGCAGGCGCTCTACGCGAAAGCCGCGGACGAGTACGAGTCGGCGAGCCTCGTGGCGCAGGCGGCGATCGCGCGGGAGCGGGGCGGTGATCTGTACCGAGCGCGCGCGTTGTGGTCGCGCCTCTCGCAGATCCTCGGCTCGTCGGGCGGAGACTTTTACGCCGCGGGGCTCGCGCGCTTCAACCTGGCGAGGACGTCGCTGCGCACGGGAGAGCCCGCGGCCGCGCGTGAGGCCGTGGTCGCGTCGGTTCACTTGCTCGAGGAGGCGGCGGATCGGTACGAGACGATCGGCCAGCGCGAGCGCGCGTTCGACTGCTACCAGGTGCTCATCGCGATCGGCCGGGAGAGCGGCGAGTTCGAGCACGTGCTCGAGGGCTACGTGAACGTGATCCGGATCCTGCGCGAGTTATTGAAGCTGCAGGATTCAGCCGCTCCCCCATCCGGCGGCATGGGTATGGATCCCAACATGGTGATGCAGATGACCGC
>JANMGF010000631.1:0-1906 GCA_031374535.1 Polyangium sp. (in: bacteria) | reverse complement strand
GCATGGGCGGCGCGGGCGGCGCAGGCGGCGCGGGCGGCGGCATGGGCGGCGCGGGCGGCGGCATGATGTGCGTGCCTGCGACGGAGATCTGCGACGGCGTCGACAACAACTGCGACAACGTCATCGACGAGGGATGCGAGTGCGTGACGGGCGTGAAGGAAGCCTGTTACACGGGCCCCGACGGCACGAAGGGCGTCGGCGCATGCAAGGAAGGCGCGCGGACGTGCGACGCGAACGGCCAGTGGGGCCCGTGTGAAGGCGATGTCCTCCCGGCCGCGACCGAGGCGTGCAACGGCCTCGACGACACCTGCGACGCGACCGTCGACGAGGGATGTACGTGCGTCACGGGCACGCAGCAGAACTGCTACACGGGCCCGCCGGGCACGGAGAACCTGGGCCTTTGCAAGCCGGGCAAGCAGACGTGTGACGCGACGGGCGCGTGGGGCCCGTGCATGGGGGACACCACGCCGCAGCCCGAGTCGTGCAACGGCCTCGACGACAACTGCGACGGCACGAGCGACGAGAACAACCCGGGCGGCGGCGGATCGTGCGTCGCGCCGGGCCTCGGCGAGTGCAAGAACGGCACGCAGAACTGCATCAACGGCGCGGTGAAGTGCTCGCCCGCGCCCGTGCAGGCCGAGACCTGCGACGGCCTCGACAACAACTGCGACGGCAACATGGACGAGGGCAACCCCGGCGGCGGACTCCAGTGCATGACGGGCTTTCTCGGCCTGTGCAGCACGGGTTTGACCAAGTGCGAAGGGCCGAACGGCGTCGTCTGCAAGCCGAACGTCGTGCCCGGTCAGCTCCCCGAGGCGTGCAACGCCCTCGACGACGACTGCGACGGCCTCGTCGACGACGCCATCCCGCAGGTCGGCCAGCCGTGCACCAAGCCCAATCAGCTCGGCATCTGTCAGTTCGGCATCTTCGAGTGTCCCGTCGGCACGCCGCAGCTCCTCTGCCAGGCGCCGCTGCCCGGCACGGTGCAGGAGACGTGCAACGGCAAGGACGACGACTGCAACGGCACGATCGACGATCCGCCGCTCGTGAACGGCCTGCCCTGCAACACGGGTTTCCCGGGCATCTGCGCGACGGGCACCACGATCTGCGTCGGCGGCAGCTCGTCGTGCAACGCGCAGGTCACGCCTGGATCGCAGGTCGAGATCTGCGACGCGAAGGACAACAACTGCAACGGGCAGACGGACGAGATGAACCCGACGCCTGCGTGCACCTCGCAGAACCCGAACGCGCAGTTCGTCTCGTCGTGGGCGTGCGCCATGGGGCAGTGCCAGATCGCGCAGTGCGGCGTCGGTTATGCCGACATCAACGGCGCGCCCGGCGACGGCTGCGAGTGCTCGACGGACGCCTACTCGAACCAGTGCGGCAGCGCGGGCGCGGTGAGCGTGCCGAAGGGCGGCACGGTCAACATGATCGGCAAGGTCGAAGGATCGATGAGCAGCGATTGGCTCACGTTCAACTTCATCGCGCCGGCCGCGCTCGGTCCGCCCTACACGCCGAAGGTCCAGCTCGTGAGCGACGCCGGTGGTCAGTACGGCATGGATGTGCTGAACGACTGCAACACGGTGGCGACGTGCAACGACGGCGGGACCGGATCGGGCGCCACGGTCTGGGAGCTGAATTATCAGTACAACCCGAACGGCAACCCTGTCGGCCCGCGGAGCGACAACAACCCCAAGATCACGTCTGTCAAGGTCCGCGTGTACCGCAAGAACGGCACGCCGCCGACCTGTGATCAGTATACGGTGACAGCCACGAACCCGTGAGGCGCGGCGGGACGCACCTTACGGTACGTCATCGGGAGCGAAGGGCGAATGAGCGACATGTCGTTTCACTTGGGTGAGGGCTCGGTCCGGATCGAGTTCGACGAGGGCCTGTACCCCAAGGA
>JANMGF010001439.1:0-2359 GCA_031374535.1 Polyangium sp. (in: bacteria) | reverse complement strand
ACGTGATCTGCCACAACCTCCTCGTCGGATTCGGCGATCCCGTGGTCAACAAGAAAAACATGTCCCGCGCCTGGGACGTCTACGGCAACGACATCCGCGATTCGTACGACGGCACCGAGCTCGACGAATCCGCGGGCAATGCGCGCCTCTTCCACAACCGGTTCACGAACGTCATGGACCCCGTGAGTATCCAGCCCGTGCGCGGCGGCCCTGCCTACGTGCTGCGCAACGTCGTCCTCAATGCCCCCGAGGAGCAGATCAAGCTCAAATCCCTGGGCGGCACGGACGAGCCGAGCGGCGCGCTCATCTACCACAACACGTTCGTCAGCGCGACGCTCGCCCTCAACCTGCAAACGCCCATCACGCAGCACAACTTCGAGATCCGGAACAACCTCTTCGTCGGCCCGACCACGCTCGCCGGCGCGCGCACCGTCGACTGGACGGCCAAGCTCGACCGCGCGACGTTCGACGCGAATGGATATTATCCCGACGGCGGGTTCTGGTTCGGCAACGTGAATGGGCAAAACCAGATCTTCAGCAACTTCGCCGAGGTGAAGGCGAGCGGCACCGTCGAGCCGAAAGGCGTGCTCCTCGGCGCTCCCATTTTCGCCGCCGGATTCGTGGGCCCCGACGATCCGATGACCCGCCAGGATCCCAAGGACTTCGGGCTCGCGGACGGCTCGAATGCGATCGACGTGGGAACACCCTTGCCCGGGATCAACGAGCGGTTCGTCGGCCAGGGGCCGGACCTCGGCGCCTTCGAGCGTGGTTGCCCGACGCCCATTCACGGCCCGCGACCCGAGGGGCAGGAGGCCGTGACGAACCTCATCGATTGCAGCGCGAACGACCCGAACCCTGGCTCCGGGTCCGGCGGAGGCGGCGGCGCGGGCGGATCGAGCGGCCCCGGCGGCGGAGGACCGGGCGGCGCGGGTGGCGCAGGCGCAGGCAATGGCGCGGAGCCTGGCGACGACGGGAGCTGCGCCTGCCGCGTATCGGAGGGCGGAAGGGCGGGATCGAGCGCGTCGTTCTTGATCGGGATCGGCGGTCTCCTCACTTTCGGATTGCGGCGCCGCATTCGTACGTCCCGTCGCCGGTGACCCTGAGCCCCCCACCCCCACGGCGTGGACCCGGTCACGATCTTTATCGGAATACGGGTTTTTCCTGAATCTACTCGATTTGCCGCGATCGCTTGGGTTCCAAGGGAATTTCGTTAGCATCGCCACCTAGCACAGCAAAATCGTGCGCTTCGATTGACGCGCCTGGCCGCGTCCTGCTTTCGTGTGTCATCCAAATCCATTGCCCCGATGGCTCCGCCAGGATGCGCGAGCCGTGGAGGAAATACGATGAGCGCTGGTAGGTCGAAGAATGTCGGCATTACGTGCCGATCCGTGGCTTTTTTGATCCTCGTCTCCGGCGCGCTCGGCGCCGGGTGCGCCGGGGCGCCCGAAGAAGAGCTCGTGGCGGACACGTATGCGAGCTTCGAGGCGTTCGAGGCGCGGACGTACCGCGAGCCCGATACGGGCATCTACATCGTCGACGGCGACACGCCCATCGACGACATCAAGCACCTGGAGGAGTTTTACGAGACGCACGTACGCAAGGGCGCGCTCATCGTCCACCGCGAGGGCGGCTCGGACGCGAAGTGGAACGACGTTCAGAAGCTCAATCTCACGTACTGCGTGAGCACGACCTTCGGCAATCGATACGCCGCGGCGGTCCAGGCCATGAAGGACGCGGCGCTCGCCTGGGAGCAGGTCACGAACATCAAATACAAGTACGTGGCCACCGAGGACGGAAGCTGCACCGCGCAGAACAACAACGTCCTCTTCGACGTGCGGCCCGTCAGCTCGGGCGGCCAGTACCTCGCGCGCGCGTTTTTCCCGGGTAACTCCCGCAGCAGCCGCAGCGTGCTCATCGACAGCGGCGCGTTCCAGAACAACGGGCCGACGACGCTCGTCGGCATCCTGCGCCACGAGCTCGGCCACACCCTCGGCTTCCGGCACGAGCACACCCGCCCCGAGGCCGGCGATTGCTTCGAGGACAACCAGTGGCGCGAGCTCACCTCCTACGACTCCAAGTCGGTCATGCATTATCCGCAATGCAACGGCACGGGGGACAAAACCCTGAGCCTGACCGCGATGGACAAGCAAGGCGCCGTGTTGCTTTACGGAGCGCCCGGCGGCGCCCCGCCCGATCCGGGTGATCCCCCGCCCGACCCCGGTGATCCCCCCGGCGATCCCGGCAATCCCCCGGGAGGCACGCCCACCACGCAGACCTTCAGCGGCATCGTCGACAAGAAGCAGATCACGCACCTCGCCCAGCTCGACGTGCTCGAGGGGACGACGTTCGAGGTCACGAT
>JANMGF010001427.1:0-2620 GCA_031374535.1 Polyangium sp. (in: bacteria) | reverse complement strand
GGCTTCGTGGGGGCCGTGGCCGCGCCGGTCACGTGAAAGGTGTACGAGCTCGACGTGGGATCGTTGCTCGAAATGGTCACCCTGCCCGTAACGGGTGACGTGCTCCTCGGCGAGAACGTGACGGTGAACGTGGCGGACTCGCCCTTGTTTCACCTGGTCCGGCGTGAGGGCCACGTTCCAGACCTTGAGCTCGTCGAGGGTCATCCTGGCGAAATCCTCCCCATTTCGGGTCGAGCCGATCCAGCCCATTTGCAGGTCGATCTTCTGCGGGCTCGTGTTCTTGAGCTCGCCATCGACGTAGAGCTTGGTGTCGGTGCCGTCCGCGACGATGGTCAGGTGTGTCCAATGCCCGATGGGCGTCGCAACGCGTCAACGCGGCGCTCTACATATCGATCTCGTGGCGTCACAACGGTATGGGCTCCAACCACGTCTCGAAGGCAGGAACTGAACGGACGTGAAGGTACATGGCGGCGAATACCGGCACATCCCGCGGGATCGCCGCTCTCCGTCCTCGAAGGCGAAACCGACCAGGACACAAAGATTCCTCTTTCTTCAACGCATGAAATGGGGGATTCTTCGCCCGATGACTTCCCAACGGACCGGAGCAAAACAAAAAATTACGGAGAAAAAAGAGGTCACGGCTGCCGAGGCGCCAAAGGCTGCGCCGTTGCCGGCCCCCGTACACTCGTTGCGCTTCGATGCCCCTTCGATCGCTGTCGCTCCGGAAGCCGGCGCCGCGGCAGGCGGGGATATCGACCGTCTCGTGGTGGTCCCAGGGAAATGGCGGAATGCGCTCCGGTTCGGGGCCGAAGGCGCGAAGGTCGTCGCGATCGGCGCTCCGGATTTGCCGCCTCCGTGGACGGTCTCGACGTGGATTCGGCGCGAGCAGAACGTCGACGGCGCGACGCTGCTAGGCTCCGAGCGGTCTGCCATCAAGATCGATCAATGGGAGACCGGGAGCCAGCTAGGCCTGACCAGATACGGCGTGGCCGACTGGAGCATCGAGGCGGGCCTTCCGCTCGGAGAATGGGCTTACCTCGCCGTGGTCGGCACGGAGACAGACACGACATTTTATGTGAACGGCGCTCGGGTCGGCGTGATCGCCGAAAGCATCGACCTGCCGCGCACGTACCTCGGATCGTCAGGCGGGTGGACCGAGTTCATGGAGGCTTCACTCGAGGATCTCGTCATCTTCGACAAGGCGCTGACCGCGGAGCAGGTGGCGGAGCTGTTCGGCGCCGCGCCCATTGCGGAAATACCCCGGGGCCAATGGAACGATCTCGGCGATAGCGCCAGATTTGTCACGGCTCTATCGCTCCCGGACGGCCGCTTTGTCGTCTTCGGCATTGGAGCCGACGGCGACGTGTGGACGCGCAGGCAATCCGCGCTCGGCGGAGCGCTCGGCGCGGCGAAGGTCCTCGCCGAGAGGGGCGCGAGGCTCTGCGCGGGCATCGACAAATACGGCTGCGTGAGCCTGGCGTATTGCGACGCCGCCAATGCTTACTGGATAAGAACTGAAAAGGCGGCCGACGGCGATTGGGGCGACGCGGTGCGGATCGGGAGCGACGCGCATGATCCGAGCGTCGCCTCGCATCGGGACGGCAGGCTCGTCGTGTTCGTGCGAAGCGGCTCGAAGCTGAGGGCGACGACGCAGAAGACGCCCGGCGGCGCGTGGGTCAAAGAAGAGGCCCTTGGCGGATCGATTGCCTCCGGCGTCACCGCGGCGCAAAGCGAGAATGGGTGCATCCACGCGTTCGCGAGGGCGGCGGACGGCGGGATCACGTACAAGGCGCAACCAAAGACGAACGGCCCCCTGGATGGCCCCTGGACGAGCCTCGGCGGCGTCACGTCCGGCGTGCCGACCGTGGCCATTTCGAAAGGCAATACGCTCTGCCTGTTCGCGCGCGGCGGGGGCGAAGACGGCAGCTTGTGGATGCGCCGGCAGAAGAAGCCGAATGGCAAATGGGCTGATTGGATATCGCTCGGCGGGTCCGTCGTCGATCCGGCGGTCGTCGCCACATCCGACGGCGAGTTGACTGTCTACGCGCGAAGCGAAAACAACGAGCTCATCGCGGCGAGGAGTTCGGACAGCTTCAGCACCTTCACATCGCTTGGCGGCGATATCCGCGGCGCCTTGATCCCGATCCAATGCGCTACCGGAGTAGCCGTATTCGCTGTCGGAGGCAATGGAACCCTCTGGATGCACTGGTAGCAGGAAAAGAGCATGGCCTTACCCGAACCGATCCATCCCTGGAATTTCGACGAGACGGCGGCCAACGCGTCGGAGAGGACGCTTCGGGTCAAGGCGCAGACGAAGCAGGCATGACGACGCCGATCGCGCCTGACCTTCCATGAATCGCTTCGAGCACCGGGCGTGGAGCCCCCGAGAGAGCCCGTACGAATCGATTTATTCTTGCTTCGATGATGTCCAAGGAGGCACGACGATGAGCGCAACCGGGATACAGGTCCTTCCAAGCAATCGCAGCCAGGCCGGGCGGCTTCGGATCCTCATGGTGACGCCATTTTATGGTGACGGAGGCGGCGTCGGGAACTGCGCTCTCGAGCTCTGCGGCGAATTGCGCCGGATGGGGGCGATCGTCGACATCCTCCACTGGTGGCC
>JANMGF010001405.1:0-1285 GCA_031374535.1 Polyangium sp. (in: bacteria) | reverse complement strand
GAGGTCGGCGTCGACCTCGTGGGAGAGCTGGGAATCGTAGGGCTTCAGCACGTCGGCCTCGCCGCGGATGCCGAAGCGGCCGCGCGTCGCGGCGAGGAACGCGAGGCCGCCGCCGAGCTCGAGCCAAGGGAACGGGCGGATGGCGAGGTCGACGGAGAGGAAAAGGATGGTCGGCCTGTCATTGTAGAGCTCCCAGCGCGGCGTCTCCTGGCGGAGCGCGCGGATGCGGGAGAGGCCGTCGTCGGGCAGGTACGTGGCGATGCCGAAGGCGAAGGGGAGCTTCAGGATGCTTCCCTTGGCGACGATGCCCGCCATGAGGCCGTGGACGTCGCCGACGTCGTTGTCCTTGCCGTTGATGTGCAGGCGGTTGTCCGCGTAGAGGTAGCCGAGTGAGAGCTCGAGCCCAGGCGCGGAGGCGAGGCCGGCGGGGTTGTAAAAACAGCCAGAAAAATCCGTCGCGTCGGCGGTGACGGCGCCCGAAAGCGCCCCGGCGCGCGAGCCCATGCCGTACGTCCCCGGAGCGCTCGCGTGGGCCTCCGGAGCGGCGAGGAGCCAAGCCGCGGCGAGCGCTGGCAGGATCGAGCGAACGCGTGTCGTCATCAGAACCCGACCCCCACGGTGGCCGCGCCGGCGAAGACGAAGCCACTCGTTCGAACCGACGGCGCGCCTGGATTCGTCGGAGGCACGTCCGCGGCCTTTTCGTTCACGCGTGGATGGAGGACTTGCACCTGCCCGGCGAGATCGAAGCGCAGGTTCGGCAAGGGTGCCGCGAGCTCGAGCCCATAACCGAGCCCGAAGACGCTGCGCGTGTTGTCGAAGATGTTCGCCGCGGTGGTCTGCAGCGGCGAGGGCGAGACCTCGAGGAAGTAGCCGGCGCGGAGCATGATCGAGACGGATTTTTTCGGCGAGAGCACGCGCTCGACGCCGAGGCGCGGGACGATCGTATCCGCGTACCCGAGGGGCGCGGGCGTGAGCGCGCCACAAGGCTCCTCGGGCGGAGCGCCCGTGGCCGGATCGATCTCGGGGCAACGCACGGTGGCCTCCGCGGGGCCTGGATAGGCCGACCAGCGCTTGTACGTCGCGCCCGCGGTGACGCGCCACGGGCCTCGAACCCGCGCGACCTCGAGCGCGAGCTGCGCGGGGTCGTACTGCGCGAGGCCCGAGATGTTGAGGGGCGGCACGACGATCTGCCCGAGATCCTTGACCTCGATGACGAGCAGATCCTTCTTGCTATCCCGGCTGACCACTCGCCCGGCGACACGATCCACCCAGAGTCGCCCTGTAT
>JANMGF010001393.1:0-3025 GCA_031374535.1 Polyangium sp. (in: bacteria) | reverse complement strand
GTCTCGCCCATATCGACCACGCCGTCGAGGTCCTTGTCCTCCGACCCGTCGCTCACGCCACCGTTGTCGGTGTCCGCGTCGATGGGCGAGGTCGTCGTCGCGCCCATGTCGCCGTCGGGCACGCAGTTGCCGGCCGCCGTGTTCGTCGCCGGGCTCGAGCAATCGAGGCCGAGCTCGGTGCCGTCGAAGAGCCCGTCGTTGTCGCTGTCCGGATCGAGCGGGTTGACGAGCCCGTCGCCGTCCGAGTCGAGCGTCGGGTTCGGCTCCTGGCCGTCCGGCACGCCGTCGTCGTCGCTGTCGGCGTCGTTCGGATCGGTGCCGAGCGTATCCTCGAGATCGTCGCTCAGCCCGTCGCCGTCCGCATCCGGGTTCGTCGTGTCGTCCCCGCCATTGCCGACCGTGGGGTTCGTCTCGCCCGCGTCGATGGCGCCGTCGAGGTCCTTGTCCTCCGCGCCGTCGGGCACGCCGCCGTCGTCGGTGTCCGCGTCGAGCGGGTTCGTCGTCGTCGCGCCCATGTCGCCGTCGGGCACGCAATGGCCCGCCGCGGGATCGATCCCCGGGGCAGAGCAACCATTGCCGACCTCGGTGCCGTCGAAGAGGCCGTCGTTGTCGCTGTCCGGATCGAGCGCGTTGATGAGGCCGTCGCCGTCCGTGTCGACGTTGGGGCTCGGCTCCTCGCCGTCCGGGATGCCGTCGTCGTCGCTGTCGGCGTCCGCGGGATCGGTCCCGAGCGTGCCTTCCTCGAAATCGGGGATGCCGTCGCCGTCCGTGTCCGGGCAGCCGTTGTCCTGGGCGCCGTCGCAATCGTTGTCGATTCCGTCGCCGCAGATCTCGGTTCCCGGCTCACCCTCGAACGCATTGCAGGAGGCCATGCCCATCGCATCGCAGACGATGGTGCCCATCGCCTCGCACGCGCCCATGCCCACCATACACGCCATGCCCGCGCCGGGGCAGATCTGCTCGATGCAGCCCACCGCGCCACACACCACCGGGTCGCTGAGCAGGACCGGCAGGCTCGGCTCTCCGCTGAAATCGGCCGAGAGGAACGTGCCGTTGTTCGCCGAGCCGCACGCGATACGCAGCGGCGCCTGCAGGCTGATCCCTGCGGCGATGAGCGCGCTCCGCTCGACGGCCCAGTCGATGAAGAAGTCCGGCGTCGGCGTCATGGGCGCGGGCGGGAAGTTCGAGCCCGCCGCGGCCTGCCGCGCATACCCGAAGCCCGGCGCGCCCGTGGTGAGCGGGTCGATGTATTCATTGAGCAACGTCTCGGGGTTGTCCCCGGGATCGTTCGGCTGCTGCTGGACCGTATTGGCCCAGAGCCGCACCGAGTCCGGGTTCGTCACGCCGTCCACGAGGGTGCTGAACTCGTAATCGGAGGGGTCGAGATCCGTGTCGATCACGCATCCCCAGCCGAATGGCTGGAAGTTCGTCGCGTTTTGCAGGACCGGGTCGTCGATCCGCAGGCGGAAGTAATAATGGGTCGCGTCGCTGTACACGTAGGCGAGCGGGAACGCGGTGTTGCCCACCATGTCGCGCGAGCCCGCCGTGTCCCCCTCGGGATCCGCGAGCGGGGCCGTGATGCCCGTCATCGGGTCCGTGCGCTGCAACGCGATCCACGATCCATCGGGCGGAAACGTCTGCGCGCGCGCGGTGGCGGGGATCGCGAGTCCCAGGAAGCCGGCGAGGAGAGCGACGCCGCTCACCACCGATTTGTATTTCGAAAAACCTCTCCGAATCATGTTTTCCTTTGCACTGAGGTCTGGAGATATCGCTGGCATCACAATACCACAAGAACCGTGCCGGACGGTATCTTGCACGCTTTGGCGTTAGCGCGGTTTTCCTGCCCGAGGCCCTCGCCGCCCTGAGCACAAGACCTGGTAGGTGATGTCTCCAGTCCTCCGTCGCCCGCGCGTTCTGCCCGGCGAAGTTGTCGTGGGACTTTCGCGCCGTCCCGGGCATGATGAGGGCTCCCCCGCGGAGGTAAAGGTGCAAGACAAACGCTTCGGTACGGACAAAACCGGCCTCGAGACGCGCTTCGAGGCGCAAAGGATCGCCTTCGCGCCCATCGTGTTCCAGGCCACGCGTCTCCTTCGATCGACGGGCCTGCTCCAGGCCGTCGAGGACCACGGGGCCGAAGGGACGACGGCCGCTGAAGCAGCGGAAAAGACAGGCCTTTCCATCTACGCCGCGACGGTGCTGCTCGAATGTGGCCTCTCGGCGGACCTCGTCGCCTACCAGGGCGACAAGTTCGTCATCACCACGCTCGGCGCCTTCGTCCGCCGCGACGAGATGACGGCCGTGAACATGGAGTTCGTCCACGAGGTCTGTTACCTCGGCATGCACGCGCTCGAGGACGCCCTGAAGCTCGGCGAACCCGCGGGGTTACGCGTCTTCGGCCAATGGAAGACGGTCTACGAGGCGCTCGCCCACCTGCCCGAGCGCGCGAAGAGCTCGTGGCTACGCTTCGACCATTTCTACTCGGACGCCGCGTTCCCCGCCGCGAGCCGGATCGTGCTCGGGCGAAATCCCCGAACCCTGCTCGATATCGGCTGCAATACGGGCAAGTGGGCCTCGCTTTGCCTCTCCCGGTCGCCGGAGCTTTGCGCCTCGCTGGTCGATCTGCCGGGCCAGCTCGAAATGGCCATGGCGAACCTGCGCGAAGAGGGCCTCGACAGCCGCGCGGTCCCCTGCCCCGTGGACATCCTCGACCCGCACGCCGAGCTGCCCTCGGGGTTCGACGCCGTCTGGATGAGCCAGTTCCTCGTGTGTTTCTCCGAGGACGAGGTGAAGAGTATCCTCCGCCGCGCCGCGCGGGCCTTGCGCCCGGGTGGGCGATTGTGGATCCTGGATACGTTCTGGGACCGGCAGCGCTTCGACGCCGCGGCTTATTGCTTGATCAACACGTCGCCATACTTCACGGCGATCGCCAATGGCAACAGCCGCATGTACCGCGCCGAGGACATTCTCGCGTTCGCCCGCGAGGAGGGCCTCGAGCTCCAGACGACCCACGAGCGGCTCGGGATCT
>JANMGF010001379.1:0-4537 GCA_031374535.1 Polyangium sp. (in: bacteria) | reverse complement strand
GAGGTCGGGGCGCGCTGGCTCGAGGACGTCGCCGGCCGCTCCCCCGACGACGACGACGCCTCCCTCGCGCTCGCCGCGGCCGAGGAATACCCCGACGCGCTCGACGTGCTCGCGACGTACTTTCGGGATCAACCACGGGACAGCCGTTTCTTCGAGGAGGTCCTTCTTTTCCCCGCGCTCGCCGCCCGCGTTGGCGACGAGGCGTATGCCGAAGCCGCGGCCTCCCTCGTCCTTCCGCGCCGGGAGCTCGGGCGTGTCCTCGGCCCCGCCGGGCTCCGTCGCGCCACACGCCGCGCCGTCCTCGACCATAGCTACGCGCTCCGTTGCCCCCTCGAACGATCCCCCCACCCCCGTTATCGCGGAGCCCTCGCTTTCCTGGAGGAAGCCGAAGGGGGCCCTGCCATGGCGGCCGATCTGCTCGCCCACGCGCGCCTCCATGAATCCGTGCGCGCCGATCTCGGCCTCGTCCTTTTTCGACGACGCAGGCTCGTCGCGCTCCGTTACCTCGCCGAGCGCGGCGCCGAGGTGGAGAACCTTGCCCTCTCCCGCGCCCTCCTCCGCGACATCGCGAAAAACCCCGATACGCGCGATCGCCCTGCGCTCCTCGCCGCGATCCATTTCCCCGATCCCGAGGCCCGTTATCTCGCACTCGACGTGCTCGAGGCCGTCTCGGATGACAGACCCGCGCTCCGCTCCGCGCTCACGGGCCTCGCCGAGGATCCCGACCCCGTCGTTCGCCTCCGCGCCCGCGCCGCCCTCGCGCGCCGCGGCCATGCCACGCGATTGCAGGACCTCGTCGACGCCGCCCGTTCTTCCCCCGAGGTCACGCTCCGCGCCGAGGCGCTCCGCCTCCTCGGAATGTTACCCGAGGCGCAAAACCATTTTGACCTCTTCGAGCGCGCCCTCCTCGAGGATCACGCGGTCGACGAATCCGAGGCCCACACCCCGGCCTCCGAGCAGGCCTCCATCGCCCTCGGCTCCGTATTCGGCCCCGCTGCCATCGAAGCCCTGCTCCGCGGCCACCTGCTCGCGCCAAGCGACGCCGCGCTCGATGCCATCGAGGCCGCGCTCGAAGTGGCCCTCGAGGAAGCCGAATCCAGGCCGAGGACCCCCGCTGCCCGCCGCCAGGAAATCACCATTCGTGACGGCGGACGTTGCACCCGCTGGTCGCCTTTTCCTTCACCGCGAGGTTTTTGGTGAAGGCTCGGCGTCCCGCTTCCGGCAGGGCCCCATCTCCTTCAGCACCTCCAGCGGCAGCGCCATGTCCACCGTGAATCGCCCGTCCCGCGGGCGGATCGTCGCGTAATCGAGCAGCTCCCGCAGCCTTCCATCGCCCTCGTCCTCGGCCCCCGCGCGCGCGAGGCTCAAGGCGGCGCCCATCGATTTCGCCAGATCCCTCACGTCGTCCTGACGCGAACCATTCACGTCCGCCACGATGGCCACGTCCTCCGACGTATCCACGTGCAGATCCACCCGATCGATCGAGGCCCGGAGCCTCGCTGCGATCTCGCCTTGCCCCTCGGGCAACATATCCGAAAGCTCCTCGGGCGAGAGCACGCCATAAATATCGCCGTACACCGACCATTCCGGGATCGGCGGCGCGCTGGGCGGCTCCTTCGACTCGAGCCGCGCGAGCGCCTCCTCGATGGCCTTCGAATCCCTGCCGGCCAGAACAATCTGGTCCCCCCACGTCGCGAGCACCGAGCCGTCCTCGGCATTCTCCCAGATCGCGCCCTTCTCGCCGACGACACGCTTCGGCCAGCCTGTCTTGTCGAGGCGCGCCGCGCCCTCCGCGACCGAAAGAATCGCGACCTTCCCCGACGAGACCGCCACCCGCTCGACGTCCTCCAGCAGATCGATCCCGAACCTCTCCTTGAAATCGTCCCGCCCGCGCCCGCGCTGTTTGCCCTCGGCTTGCCGCTCCAGCATGCAATCGAGCCAGATCTGCCCGATCGGCGATTCCTTCAGCGCCGCGACCTCGAACACCACCGCGCTCTTGCCCTTCTCGACCGGCAGCGCCACGAGCAGCGGATCCCGCTTTCGCGCGATGGCCTCCTCCTCCCCCGGGCGCGGGGCCGCTGGCGGCAAGGTCCTTCGTTTCCGGTTCCGCTCCTCCTCCCAGGGCTGCGGGTGCCGCGGAAACTCGGCTTTGAGCACGCGCTCCGGCTTCTTGGGTTTGTCTCCACGCGACATCAGAAATGCCGACAGCCCGAGGAGCACGGCGAACGTGATGAGCCAGGCCACCCGTCGCATCAGAAATCCTTCCGTTCGAAGAGATGAATGCCGAGCGAGAGCGCCGCGAGCCCGAAGACCACGAGCCCGACGAGCAAACTCGAGAGCGCCGCGGAATCCACGGCCTGGGAGCCCGCGATGTCGCCTGCGGCATTGGCCAGCGACGAGACGCGCGGCAAAAACAGGGTCACGCCCCGAAAAAGGGTCCGCGAGAGGCCCGGATCGAAGAACTCCGAAATCCTCTCGCGCTCGCCGGCCACGATCCCGAGGAGGACCAACGCGCCCCCCGAGGCCGCCGAGAGCGCCGCGCTCCGGGCCGCGATGGCGACCGTCAGCATCGCGCCATAAATCGCCGAAAACGTCACGCTCGCGAGCAGCGCCGAGACCACGAGCCGCCCCGAAAACACGCCCGTCTTCACCCCGAAGATCAAGACGAGCCCCCCCGCGCCGTACACCGCGCCGATGAGCGCGAGCGCGAGCACCCCGAGGAACGTCCCCACGACGAGCTCGTAGCGCCGCACGGGCAAGGACAGGAGGTGCTCGATACGCCCGGGCGCGAGCATGCTGGGGCCGAAATCGGCGCAAGCGACGACGCCGAAGAGCAGGCCCCCATAAAAGATCAGATACGACGACGCGACGAAGATGGGCCGGAGCGCGAGGTCCGCCGCGCGGATCATCGTGTTCATCGGTTTTCCGAAGAGCCGCGTCGCCGCGAGCGCCCCGTCCACGACGTCCATCCGCAGCGACAAACCAATTACCACGAGCCCCAGCGTGATCCCCAGCCCGAGCGCGAGGAACCAGCGCCGCGACGCCGCCTCGCGCAGGAGATCTCTGGCCACGACAAACGATTTCACGCGTTTCCCCGTTCCCGTCCCTGCCCCAGCGCCTCCGCGAGCACGTCCTCGAGATCCCGGACGTCGTGCTCCAGCCCGACGAGCCGCGCCCCCGTGCGCCGCGCTTGATCGAGGAGATCGTTCAGCGCCGTAGGATCCGGCGCGTCCGCGACGAACACGCTTTCGCCGTCTCCCGCCTGCAAACCCATCGCCAGAAGCGCCGCGGAATCAAAAGGCGGGGCGAACCGCACTCGATACCGCGTCTCGCTCCCGCAGAGCGCCTCGATCGGCCCTTCCCGCAGGAGCCGACCGCCCGAGAGGATCCCGATCCGATCGCAGACCCGCTCCGTCTCCGAGAGCAGGTGCGAGTTCAGAAAAAGCGTCGCCCCCCGCGCCCGTTCCTCGGCCAGGATGCGCCGGATCTCGGCCCGACCGAGCGGATCGACCCCGTCCGTCGGCTCATCGAGCACGAGCAACATCGGCCCGCCGAGCAGCGCCGCCGCGAGCCCGAGCCGTTGCCGCATTCCCTTGGAAAAACCCCCGATGCGCCGCCCCTCCTCACCGGCGAGCCCGACCCGCCCGATCTGCCGGCGCACCTCGTCGTCCGCCCGCGGGATTCCTTTCAACCGCGCCACGCTCGCCAGAAATTGCACCGGCGTGAATGCGTGCGGCAAAAAGAGGCGCTCCGGCAGATACCCCACCTTCGCGCGCGCGGACGGATCCTCGGGATCTTTGCCGAGCACCCGCACGACACCCGCGCTTGGCCGCACGACGCCGAGCAGCGCCTTGATGAACGTGGTTTTCCCCGCGCCGTTGAGCCCGATCAGCCCAAACGCCGCGCCCTCGTCCACCACGAGATCGAGCCCCGCGAGCGCCTCCCGCCCCGCGCTCCGGGGAAAGCCGCCGCCGTAGGTTTTGCGGAGCCCCCGGGCCTCGATGGCCAGCATGGCGAGGACCCTATCACCGATGCCGTCGCCGCGCGATCAGCGCGAGAGCCCCAAACAAACCGAGAAGCCAGGGCGGCGTTTCACTCGGCTCGGCCCACGCACACGCACACCCCCGCGCGCCGGGCGCGACCTTCACGGAAGGCGCGGCGACAGGGTTGGCCTTCGCCGTCGAGCCTTCCGTCGTTTCCACCACGACCCCGATCGGCGAAGGATCCCCGAACACGCCGAAGCTCGCCCAGAAGTACGGATGCGCCGTGGCCTTGTCCCCGAGCATCGCGAGCTGCACGTCCCGCAGCGATCGGCTCCGCCCTCCGCCCTTCGTGACGCGCTCGTAATACGCCACCACGAGCCGCTGCGTCTCCTCGTCCGCGACCTTCCACAAGCTCGCGACGAGCGTCTCGGCGCCCGCCACGAAAAGCGCGCGCCGCAGGCCGTACACGCCCTCTCCGCGCTGCACGTCCCCGATCCCCGTCTCGCACGCGGAAAGCACCACGAGCTTGGTGCCCCAGAGATCGAGCGAGCTTG
>JANMGF010001374.1:0-1948 GCA_031374535.1 Polyangium sp. (in: bacteria) | reverse complement strand
GGGCGGCGGGGGCGGCGGCGTATCCGCGCCCGTACCCATGGACGCAGAGGCCGTGCAGCCAGTCATCGCGCCGAGGGCACCGACCATGAGCACGGTGCAAAGAACAGGAGCCAGGAACTTTTGCATAGAGATTGATCTCCTCCGAGAAGCACGGGCCGCGGCCAAGCCATGGTTCACCGGCGTGCACAGCCGTCGAGCCGAACGGGACTTGGACGCGCTTCTATCAGGTTTCTTCAGGCGATTTGGAGTTTTTCTTTCGCCGCTCGATCCCCCAACCAACGTCGTAGGGAGGGGACGGCTTACGCGTCTCGCCTGGTTCCCTCGACGTTTCTCGCGGTCCGGATGGCTCACCCGGGGCACGGTCTCGACCGGTCCCGCCCATGGCCAACCCCCTCACGAGTCCCCCGACAAACCAGAGGACGCCGCCGCCCCGCACGCCTTCCCACCTGAAAAACGAAGGGCCGGGCGGCGTCGACCGGCCCCTCGTCTCACGCGTGGTTCGTCACGGCATCGGAGCCGGCGCGCAGGGGTCGGGCGGGGGATCGCCCGGAGGCGCCACCATACCGAGCATCACCTTCTCGGCGTTGAAGCCGAGGCCGATCGAGATGCCGTCACACTCGACCGCAGGGTTCTGCGAGCCGTCCTTCATGATGTCGGACGCCTGGCGGAGCTGGTTCAGGATGCTCTGCAGCGTCGGCGAGTTCGGATCGCAGAACGACTCGTCGAACGCCGCGGCGACCTTCGAGATCTCCGTGATGAGCGACTCGGTCTCGAGGACGCCGGCGATCGTGCCGTTCGTCCCGCCCTGGCGATCCGCGTCGAGATCCACCGTGATGACCGCGCTGTTGATGTCGAGCGCGATCGTGAACCCGCCGATCGAGAGCTGCAGCTTGACGGTGCCCTTCGAGCCCGACACCCACGTGTCCTTCACGACGTAGCTCTTGGGGAACACGATCTTCGCCGACGCCGGATCCATCGGGTCGTTGAGGAGGTCCGGCAGGATCGGCCACATGTCGGTGCCGTCGAACTTCGGAACCGCGCCGAGGTTGCCGCCGCCGTAGAGCTTCGTCACGAGGGTGTTGCAATCCGACGCCGTGCCGAGGTTCTGCATGTCGAGCATGATCGTGAACTCGCCGTTCGCGATCGCCTCGTTCGCCTGCACGCTGATGTCGGACGACAGGCCGAGGATCACGGGCAGGATGTTCTTGCCGAACGAGTTGTCACGGCCCTCGTCGCCGTCCGGATAGACGGCCGCAGGCGAACCACCCGCGCGCGGCTTGCAGAGGCCGGTCGACGCCTTCGTCGAGACGCGACCATCGAGGTCGTAGCCGTAGGACTTCCAGCCGCTCGTGGGATCCGGCGTGCCGTCACGCTTGGTGTCGCCCAGGTAAAGCTGGCTGATGGCCATCACGGCGCCCGCGCCTTCGCAGGCCGTCGTTTCCATCGGCTCCTCGGGGGGCGCGATGCCAACGGGATCCTCGACCGGCGGGGGAACGGGCGGTTTTTCCTGGACGGTGTCCGAGCCGCAGCCCCCAAAAACCACAAGCGAAGTTGCCGTCAAAGCGGCAGTGAGAAGACGAGTGCGAAGCATAGAAACCTGACTCACTTTCCCGAACCCGAGCGCGGGTCGTTCGCAAAGCGCACGGCAGCCAGTCGAGTGCCCGTGGATGGGTCGCATGCTAGCCCTGCCGTGGCCATTTCAGCAAGGGCGATCCCGGGACGGGGCGGCTCGCACCGACCTGAGTGCAACCGTACGATGCAGCTATACGAGCGACGCAAAGCATCACGAGGATGCGCCCTCCGCGAAGACCCGCGCCTATCCTGAACCGCGAGAGGCAAGATCCACCGTGGCAGCCGAGTTCGTACATCTGCACGTCCACTCGCAGTACTCGCTGCTCGACGGGGCCCTCAAGATCAAGGACCTCGTCAGCAAGACGAAGGCGCTCGG
>JANMGF010000620.1:0-5563 GCA_031374535.1 Polyangium sp. (in: bacteria) | reverse complement strand
AAGTGCACGAAATGACCCGGGCGAACGTCCTCGGGTGATCGCACCTCTGGGAAGCGCTCGCCGTCCGTGCGACACTGCCGCGCAGCCCAATCGCGCTCATGGCCCGCCTCATCCAGCACATCATCGAACCTCCGCGCGCCTGCTCGTACATCCCGCCGGAACGCGCGTCGCTCGAGCATCATATCCTGCTCGATGTCGACGCCGCGGAGCTCGAGGTCATGCTCGAGCGCGGCTGGCGTCGATTTGGCCCCGATTACTTCCGCCCGGTATGCCCGTCCTGCGAGGCTTGCGTCCCGACGCGTATCCTCACGGCCGAGTTCACGCTGAGCCGGAGCCAGCGCCGCGCACGCAATCGCGGCGCCGACCTGCGCGTCGTCGTCGGGCCGCCGCGGGTCGACGCCACGCGTATCGCGCTTTACCACGCCTGGCACGCCGAGCGGGAGCTCGCGCGGGAATGGACGCCCGGCAAGCTCAGCCAGCGGGATTACTTCTATCAATTCGCCTTCCCGCACCCCTCCGCGCGTGAGGTCGCCTATTACGACGACGAAGCGGGGGGACGGCTCGTGGCCGTGGGCATCTGCGACGAGACGCCGCGGGCCTGGAGCGCGGTGTATTGTTTTTACGACCCGGCCTACGCGTCGCGCTCGCTCGGCGTATCGAACGTCCTGACGCTCGTGGGGATCGCCCGCGCGCAGGGCAAACCATACGTTTATCTCGGTTATCGCGTCGCGAATTGTCCCTCGCTGCTTTACAAGTCGGCCTTTCACCCGCAAGAGATCCTCACGGGTTTGCCCGCGGACGGAGAGCCGGCGCGCTGGGTCCGCGCCGAGATCTAGCGTTTCACGGATACGGGCTCGCGGACGGGTCAGGCCGCTGCGGGAACGTCTTCCGCGTCAACGGATCGGCCACCGTCAGCGTGACGAGCAGCACGATGAACAGGAACGTCAGAATGACGACGAGCCTGTTCGCGAATCGCTGCTCGACGAGGTGCATGAAGATGAACAGCACCACGAACGTCTTCACCACCGAGATCGTGAGCGCGATGACGAGCTCGTAGCCGCCGAGGCCCGCGCGCGAGATCCCGAACGAGAGGAACGTGAGCACGAGCAGGGCGAGCCACGAGACGACGAGCTTGGGTTGCGTGACGTGCGCGTGGATCATGTCGCCTCAATCCGTCAGGTAAAACAGGGGCCAGAGGAAGATCCAGACGACGTCGACGAGATGCCAGTAGAGGCCGACGTTCTCGACGGCGACGTTCCGATCGGCATGATAACGCCGCTTCAAACAGCCCACCGCCACGACGGCGAGCATGATCATGCCGGCGACCACGTGCAGACCGTGGAGGGCCGTCATGAACCAGTACAGCGTGAATCCGAGGGCCACGCCGCCGGGAGGTCGATCCGTGAAGGAGTACATCCCGGTGGGGAGCGCATTCTCGTGAATGTGATGGCTGTACTCGATCCCCTTGACCACCAGGAACACGGCGCCGAACAGGGTCGAGACGGCGAGGAGCGCGGCCGCGAGCCGGGACCGGTCCTCGCGGATGTAATGGACCGCGAGCGCCACCGTGAAGCTCGACGTGATGAGCACGACCGTGTTCGTGGTCCCCAGAAACACGCTGTTGTGATGGAGCGCCTGGACGAACTCCAACGGGTACATCCCGCGATAATACGCATAGGCCGTGAACAGGGCCCCGAAGAGCATCGTCTCGCTGCCCAGGAACATCCACATCGCGAGCCTCGCGGCGTGGTCCTGCTTGTCCAGGGTCTCGAACTGTTCAGCGAGCCTTTGCGCGCTCACGGGCCACCTCCTCGGACAGCGTGTATTCGTACGCGGAGCGCTCGATGATGGGCGTCTCCTCGAAGTTGTGTTTCGACGGCGGGGATGCCGTGATCCACTCGAAGCTGCGCGAGCCCCAGGGGTTCGGCCCGGCGCGTTTGCCCCATTTCAGCGCGATCAGGAGGTTGCCGAGCGCGAGGAGGAGCGCCGCCCCGAGCAGCCAGGCCCCGCCGGTGGAGAGGACGTGGAGCCACTGGTATCGCGGTGGATAGGTGAAATACCGCCGCGGCATACCCGCGTTCCCCAGGAGGAACTGGGGCAGGAACGTGAACACGAAGCCGATGAACACGGCGACCGACGTGAGAAGGCCGACGCGCTCGTCGTAGAGCCTGCCGAACATCTTGGGAAACCAGTAATGTGCGGCCGCGAGAAACGCGGTCAGCGAGCCCCCGACCATGATGAAGTGGAAGTGGGCGACGACGAAATACGTGTCGTGCCAGTGCACGTCGAGCGATTGCGTCGCGACGGCCACGCCCGTCATCCCGCCGAAGACGAACAGGAAAAGAAACCACAGGAAATACAGCATCGGCGTCGCGAAGCTGATGGATCCCCCGCGCAACGTCGCGACCCAGGTGAACACCTTGATCGCGGAGAAGATCGCGACGAACATCGAAAGCGCGCCGAAGATACCGGCGTCGAACTCGCTGAGACCGGCCACGAACATGTGGTGGCCCCAGGTGAAAAACCCGACGAACGCGATCCCGAGCGACGAGTACGCGATGGCGCGGTAGCTCGCCGGCTGGTTGTGCGAGAACGAGCAGACGACCTCGCTGATCACCCCGAACGCAGGGAGGATCATGATGTACACGGCCGGGTGCGAGTAAAACCAGAAGAGGTGCTGGAAGAGCACCGGATCGCCGCCGTACCGAGGATTGAAGAGGCTGAGCCCGAACGTGTGATCGAGCGCGAGCAGGATCAGAGACATCCCGAGCACGGGCGTCGCGAACAGGATGATGATGCTCGTCCCGTAACTCGCCCACACGAAGAGCGGCAAACGGTGCCAGCTCAATCCTTTCGCGCGAAGCGTGTGCGTCGAGACGATGAAGTTCACCGACGTCATGATGGACGAGATGCCATTGACGAAGATGCCGATCCCCATCCAGGTGACGGCCGTCGGGCTCGTCGTGCTGTAGGGCACGTAAAACGTCCAGCCGGTGTCCGCCCCGCCCGCGAGCATGGCCCCGAACAGGATGATCGCGCTGAGGACGAAGATGTAGAAGCTCGCGAGGTTGATGCGTGGGAACGCGAGATCCTTCGCCCCGAGCATGATCGGCAACACGAAATTGCCGAAGGTGGTCGGGATGGCCGGGATCAGGAACAACCAGACCATGGTGATTCCATGGAGCGTGAACATCTGGTTGTACGTATTCGCGTCGATGAACGTCTGCTCGGGCGTGAGCAGCTCCGTGCGGAGAATGAGCGCGAAGATGCCGCCGAGCATCAGAAAGACGATCACGCTCACGTAAAACATCAGCGCGATACGCTTGTGGTCCTTCGTGAGGAGCCACGAGCGCAGGCCACTGTCGGCGCGTAAATAATCCGGATGGTCCGCGCCGACGCCGCGTAGATCCGAGCTCGCATCGGCGTCCATGGTCGCTTGGCTCATTGCCCCCCCTCCCGCATCTGCCCACGCGGAGCCTCCGGAATGGTGACCGTGCCCCAGGGCGCCTCTGCGCCGGCCTGCGGGCGCACGTCACGCAAGCTCTTCATGAGCTCGATGATGGCGCTCGTCTCGGCCGGGCGGATCAAACCGAGATAACTCGGCATGATACGCTGATACCCCGCGTGAATACGCGCGAGCGGATCCATCATCGATTCGGTGATGTACGCCTCGTCGACCCGCATGGTGCCCCCGCCCTCGAGCGCGATCGTGGCGCCATAAAGGCCCGCCCAGGTGGGGCCGAGGTGCGGCGTTCCGTCGAGGGTATGGCAACGCAGACAGCCGTGCTGGGCCGCGGCGCTTTGACCCTGACGAACCATCGACACGGGCTCCGGGGGCGAATAAGCGCCGACGACGGACGGACGCAGATCGATCGGGCCCGCCACGGGCGTCGCCGGCAATACGCCTTGCAGCCACCGCTCGTACGCCTCGGGGGCGAGCGCGATGACCTCGCCGCGCATGGTCGAGTGGCTGACGCCGCAATACTCCGTGCACAGGATGTCGTGACGGCCCGGCTCCTTGACCTCGAACCAGACGGTCGTGAGGCGCCCCGGGAGCACGTCCTGCTTCACCCGGAAATCGGGGACGAAGAAGCTGTGAATGACGTCCCGCGAGGTGAGGATGAGCTTCACGGGCCGACCGGCGGGGACGTACAGCGTCGAAATGGAGTTCGCCCCTTGCGGGTAGGCGAATTTCCACATCCATTGCTTGCCGGTCACGTAGATCTCGAGCGCGCCTTCCGGCGGGACACGAAGGGCCATGAATTGCCAGAAGCCGATGACCCACCAGCTGATGAACATGCCAAAGAGGCCGAACACCGCGAGGACCTCGAACCAGATGGCCGGCGTCGTCCCCGGGATGCGCCGCGAGGGGTCCTTCTGGACGGCCGTGCGACGGTAACGAATCAGGAAATATCCGCCGACGAAGGTCACCAGCAAGGCGCCCGCCATCGTGACGATGATGACGAAATAATGGAGCTTGTCGATCTCCTCGGCGATGGTGGACGATTGACGCGGCAAAAACAGGATCGTACGGAGCAGCTCGTTCATCGGGGCCCACCCCCTCGTCCCCGGCGCCGATCCCGGCGCCACAACATGCCCAGGGTCGTTCCCACGGTGCATAGAATCAGGAGCGATCCAATGCGGAAAAACCCATTGATGTACGGCCCGTAGCGACGGGTCGCCGGATCGTAGCGGTAACAGGTGACGAGCACGCGATCGACGATCGTGCCGACCTTGCCCTCCGCGGCCTCGACGAGGGCGAGCCGGAGGTCCCGCGAGGAGGGCTCGAGGCCATAAAGGTACCGCGAGATACGCCCGCCCGGCGCGAGAATGGTGACGACGGCCGGGTGCGCATACTGATCACTTGCGGGGTCGTAGCCATAACGGAAGCCGACGGCGTCGGCGACCGCGCGGGTCGAGAGCGGATCTCCGACGAGGAAACGCAGCGCGCCGGGATTCGCGCCGAGCTTCAGGGCGAGCGCGTCCCTGCGCTTCGAGGCGTCGACGGGGGTATCTTCGGGATCGATGCTCACCGTGACGAGCCGATAATCCTTTCCAGGCGTATACCCCGCCTCCGCGAGCCCGTTCGCCACGCCCGTGAGCAGGAGCGGGCAAAGCATCGGGCACCGGTAATACGCGAGCACGAGGATCACGGGGACGTCGCCGGTGAGGAGCTCGTCCGTCTTCACCTCTTCGCCGCGCTCGCCGCGCAGGACGATATCGCGGGGGACGAAGGCGCCGAGGCGCTCGTCGACGTCCGCCTCGCGCGCCGCCATGGGGAGAGCGCGCGTCTCCTCCGCGGCGGCCGGCGCGCCCGCGAGCATCAGGGAGAGGGCCAGGGCCCAGCGAAATCGTCTCACTTCGAGCTCCCGTTCACGACGAGGTCCATGGCCACGTCAATCGGAACCCGCACCGTCCGGCGATCGTCGCCCACCCAGTCGAATCGCTCCAGCAATTGACGCTGGGTGAGGAGGACGATCTGTCCACGCCCGAGATTGGAGTAAAGCTCCTCGTGGACGTTCGAGCGCTCCTGGATGGGACCGAGGTCCTTCTCGGGAAAGGC
>JANMGF010001320.1:0-4964 GCA_031374535.1 Polyangium sp. (in: bacteria) | reverse complement strand
GCTCGGCGTGCTCGAGGATCTCGGTTTGTGGGACGACCTTGCGTGTGAGGGCCGAGGCGGGACAGACGATCGCGCGCCACGGCAGATCCACGGCGAGGTGGAAAAGCGCGGCGATCCGGGCCTCGGCGCCGCGCCTGTCGGGGTTCACGTCGGCGTAGGGGCTCGACTCGTTCGACGGAAACAGAAGGACTTCACCGAGCGTGGTTTGCATCGGTTCGACGTTGGGGGCTCCGCTCGGACGAGCCGAGCTCTGCCCCCAAGCCCCCGCGTCCGGCTCCTCGGCATCCGTGCCCGCGAGCAAGAACGAAGCGTCGGCGTGGAGCGCGCGGGCGGCCTCGAGATCGGCGGTGACCACGACAATCTTGCGGCGCGTGGCTCTTGCGAGCGCGCGGAGGACGAGGGCGCTCGCGCTGCCTGCGACGGAGACGACGTGGATCGTGCGTCCCTTCGAGCCGAGGACACGCGTGGTGAGATCACGTGTGGTGGCGATCGGCCGATCGAGCGGCAGTTCGTACGAGGGGAGGGGCTCGAGCGGGGTCGACTCCGGTTCTTCGAGCTCGAGCGTGTCGAGCCCTGCGAGCTCGCCGAGCGAGGCGCGAAGCTCTTCGCCTCTGTGTGCCTTTTCGGTCGCGGGCATCGTTTCCCGCGGGTGTGTAGCACGAAGCGTGCGGGATCTACGGCGACGAGATGTATTGCTCGGCCACCCAGAACTGCTCGCCGTTGGTCATGGTGACGAAGAACTGGCCCGGCGCGACCTCCGCGACCGTGCCCGGGTACTTGTTTCCGTCCGACCAGGTGACGAGCACGGCCGATCCGACGTTCGGCTTGAACAGGTTTTTCCCGAAAGAATCGAGCGCGTGGCCGAGCTTGTCGAACCCCGACTTCAAGGCCCCCCCGACGGCCTTGGCCGCTTCGGCAGCGTCTTCTTCGAGGGTCTTCGTTTGTTGCGCGGGAACGGGAGCGGGAGCGGGAGCGGGTGCAAGAGCGGCGACGGCCTCTGCGGGCGCTGCGTAGGCCGTGGCCTGTGTGCCGAGCTGCGTGGTGAGGGTCGGGATGGGTCGACGTTCGCCGCCGCGGAGGAGGCGCAAAAGCTCCTGCTCGACAGAGCACACGTACGTGACGAACTGCTGCATGTCGCGGGACATCGCGGCGTTCCAGGAAAACGCGATCTGCGTGTACCGGAAGAGATCGAGATCGTGGCGCGCGAGCGCGGAGGAGAGCCCTGCATGCTGGATCTGGGCAGAGAGCTCGACGTACTCCTCGAACGAGAGCGTGGGGGCCGGGCCGCGGGTTTGACCGAGGGCGGCCTGGTATGCCGGGACGAACCGCACGGAGACGACACCGCCAGCGGAGGGATCCTGGAGCCGCGCGAGCCAGCCCGCATGCGCGGCGAGCCAGTCCTCGCGGGAGACGTTTTTCGCTTGCACGACGCGGGCGCAGGCGTCGGCGTCGTCGGGGTGATCAGCGCAGAGAGCGCGGAGCTCGGCGTAGGACTCGAGCGAGATGCCGGCGATGGGCGCGAGGGGATCCATGTGCGCCGAGGGAAGCCGGGGTGGGGCGAGGGGTCAAGGGGGGAGGAGGGGAGGGGAGGGGCGGGCCCGCGGTGCGCTTTCGCGCTTGGGCCTCACAGCGCGGTTTCGCCTGGGAATTGGGAGAATGAAAGCTCGGTTCGAGCGGCCCCCTAATTCAACGTTTCCCCGCCCCCCTTCGCCCCCTTCGCCCCCTTCGCCTGTCCCCCGCCGAAAATCGCCTCCCAGTTTGCCCTGTACGCATCCGTCGCGACCTGCGCCGGCCCTGAGCGAGGCGCTTCCGGGGGCTTCGGGCTCTTCACGAGCACCTCCACGTCGTAGAGGCGCTCGTGCTCCTTGCGCGGCGACAGGCGCACGACGTCGCCGTGCACCGGCGCGCCTTCACGCATGTTGCGGATCGCGCCGAGCTCCACGTTGCCCTCGCGGAGGCGCAACACGTGATAACCCTGCCCGTCTTCCATCGGGCTGTGCACCATCACGACGTCGTCGGCCTTCGCCTTGGGCGCGTCGTCGAGGGGGGCCTTCGGCGGCTCGGGCGGATCGGGCTCGTCGCTCACCAGGAAAGCTTGTCACGTTTCGGGTAGATCGGGAGGGGCGTCTCCTGCGGTGGGGGCTCCGCGCGGACAAGCCGCGCTATGCCCCCACACCCCCTCACGCGCCGAGGAGGGCCGCTTCGTACCCCACGCCCATCGAGCCGTCGGCGTGGAAAAGGCCTTTCGCCGTCGCCTCGTCGATGGCCTCGAGCAATCGCGCGAAGCGAGCGATGCCACTCTTGCGCAGGAGGAGCGTCCCGCGACCCCGCTGCCGCGCGAGCTTGCGCGCGAGCTGAACCGCGCCGTGGCTGTTCGTCTCGGTCACGATCACGATGAGCTGGCAGCGCTCCACGAGCCCCTCGAGCGTCTGCGCCCCGCGGCCACGCACGTCGCCACGGTGATACTCGAGCTCGTGCCCAGCCGCCTTCGCGAGCCGGTCGAGCTGCACCTCGTAACGCTCGACTCCCCCGATCCAACCAATACGCATGGGGCCTCCTCGACGCGTCACCAACGCGAGGAGCACCTCGATGCTCCACGGTGACCGCCTGTCCGCTATAACGGACGATCTTAAGTTCCGTCGCGGAACTGTCCAGGCCCTTCCGTCGGAATCACGGAAAAATGTCCGTCATCACGGAGCCTGGTCCATGGCCCTCCGCCCCGACGGGGGCGCGGGTTCGTCCGCCTGTTGGGGGTAACCGGCGCGAAACCGCGTTTCTTCCCGTCCACCAAACTTGGCCCTTCCCCTCACGCTGCCTTAGTCCGGGCGAAAGCGAGAGAGCCGCGCGGGACGCGGCGGGGACTGGGGCTTTTCCATCCCGTCTCCACCTTTGGAGGATGTCATGAGCATGCGAGGCGCAGAGGACTCCGTCGTCGACCCGAACGGCCAGGCAAACGCGACGGCCACGCCCGGGACGCCGGACCGGCGCGCGGGCCATCACCGGGTTCATTTCGAGGCGCTGGTGGCCGTGGGCGAGGCGAAAGGCAACGGCGGCTTCGAGGCCGAGTCGATCGACGTCTCGCCCGAAGGCATGCGCCTGCGAACGGCGTACCTCCCGAAAGTCGGCGACCGGCTCGTGTGCCGGTTCGAAGGCGACGCGGGCGAGGTGGTCGCCGACGGCGAGGTGACGTGGCGCCGCGAAGCACCCCGCGGAGGCGAGTTCGGTCTGCGGTTCGTGGGCTTCGACAGCCCCGACGCAGAAGCGACGTTGCGAAGCCTCTGCCAGGAGATCGGCGGGACGGCCGAGGGGAACGCGGGGCTCGGCGCGATGGGCATCCCCGGGACACGCGTGCGTCTGCACATCGAAGGGCTCGGCTCGCCGATGAAGGCACGCGTGCGGGACGCGGCGGGCGGCGAGGTGCAGGTCGGCTCGAACCTGGAGTTCCTCAAGGTGGGCCGCTCGCTCGAGCTCGAGGACATGGACCACGGGGACAAACGCGCGGCGACGGTGGACTCCGTGAAGGTGGAGGTCGATCCGTCGACGAAGGTGCCGCAGCTCGTGGTGTCGCTCCGCTTCGGCGAGGCGAAGGAGTCGAAGAAGGCCGTCGTGGCGGCGAAGGAGCCCGAGAAGGCAACGGTCACGGCGAAGGAGCCCGAGAAGGACGCGGCCAAGGACTCGTCGGCCTTCGCGCTCGGGGCGCTGATCAAGCGCACGACGACGGGGCTCGGTCCGGCGAAGTCCGAGGCGAGCGCGACGTCGAGCGAGGCGAAGGAGGCGCGCGTGGAGTCACCGTCGTCGCCAGCCGTGCCGTCGCGTCCGCGGGCGCAGGAGATGCGTTCGAAGCCGCCGGTGACGCGGCCGAGCCCGTCGGCAGAGGCGGCCGCGCGTAAGCTGATGGAGGAGGACGAGGAGAACGACGAGGCGAGCGAGGCGGTGGATCCGTCGCTCGATTCGCCTGCGACGGGCGGCGCGAAGAAGGATTTCGGCAGCGCGGTGCGTGGGGCGACCGAGAAGGCGAAGGGCGCGACGCGGGCTGCGATGGGAGCCATCGGGCCGGCGTTCGGCGGGATCGGGTCGCGCGCGAAGGGCGCAATGACGGATCTCTTCACGGCGCTCCGCAAGCGGCGCGAGGGCGGGGCGACGGACGCGGACGGTCAGGCCACGCGCAGGACGACGGCGGCGCCGCCCACGGGCGCGCTGCGCGCGGCGGGTCGAAAGCTCGTGCGCGACAAGGAAGAGGCGGACGGGACGGAGGCGACGCCGAAGGCGGGATCGAGCCGGAAGGCGGCGCTCATGGGAAGCGCGCTCGGGCTCGCGGCGGTGCTCGTGGTGATCGGCGGGATCCGGATGCTCAGCGTGTTCCGCGCGCCGGCGGCGGAAACGCAAGGGATCGAGGCGAACGCGGCAGGATCCGGATCGGCGGGCGCGTTGCCTGCGCCGGCAGGAGAGGGCGCGGCGCCGGGGGATCCGAACGTGGTGCCGAGCGTGAACGTGCCGCTCTTCGGGGCGACGCCGCTCTCGACGACGGAGCCGGTGCCGGCGATGCCGACCGAGCCCGATGGAACGATCGCGGCGACGCCGCCGGCCGCGCCCGAGGGCGAAGGCGCGCAGGTCGCCGCAGCGGGCGAGGGAGAAGGCGAAGGCGACAGCGAGGCCCCGGCGACGCAAGGCGACGGCAAGAAGTTCGGCCAGGGCAACGTGCGGAGCCCGATCGTGCTGAAGGTGAAGATGGACGGGCCGATCGAGACGGTGAACGGCGCGGCGGGCGCGATGGGCTTCACGGTCTCGCTGCCGGGGCGTCGCGCGCTCTCGTCGGCGACCGAGCTCGCGCGCAAGGACAAACGCATCGCGTCGATCAACGTGGTGAACAGCCAGGCGGGCGCGGAGATCAGCCTGCAGTTCAAGGACGGCGTGCCGGCCTATATCGCGAGGGCGAAGGGCGAGCGGCTCGAGATCGCGCTCGG
>JANMGF010001279.1:0-4203 GCA_031374535.1 Polyangium sp. (in: bacteria) | reverse complement strand
TGCTGCGCACCTCGATGCCCGGGGTATCCTGCGTGCCCGGGAGGGCCGTCTCGCAATTCTGCGAACCGGGCGCGACGAGGCGCAGCGTGTACTCGCCCTCGGGCACCTGGACATACAACGAGGACTCGCCGAACTGGATGCCGTCGGCATCGTTCATTTGCTGCTGGAAGATCGGCCCGATGGCCGCCTCGTTCGCGCCTCCCACGCCTGCCGCGGGCAGAAGGCAAAC
Source organism: Polyangium sp. (in: bacteria) (assembly GCA_031374535.1). Lineage (GTDB taxonomy): Bacteria > Myxococcota_A > Polyangia > Polyangiales > Polyangiaceae > Polyangium. The sequence goes on along the minus strand of JANMGF010001279.1, from coordinate 3,974 downwards.
GTCCACGGCGGGCGCGTCCGGCGACAGGTGCGAGACACGAACGCCAGCAGGCACCGCGCTGGGTCCACCGTCCCCCTCGGCGCCACCGACGCCGCCTGCACCACCGACGCCGCCTGCGCCGCCTGCGCCGTCCGTTCCCCCAGCGCCCGCGGTCCCGCCCGTCCCGCCAGCGCCACCGCCGCCACCGCCGCAGCCGACCGTGAAGGCGACCATCATAGCCGAGGCGAACCGCAAATTACGAACGTTCATCCATCCCTCCCTTGGAACGCCTGGTAACGCGTGATCCGACGTTCGTCGGGCCACGGTCGTGCGCCGGATTCGATGGCCCGAGGGAGCAGGCCATTGCGCGGTGGGCTATGTTATACGCTGGAAATCGCGGGGATTATCGGTAGGGAACGCCATACCCACCCATGCCCGGCATGAGCGCGCCGGGTCCCATGCCGAGCCCGGTCGGCAGGGTGTTCATGTTCCGCGCCGACGCGAGGATGCGGGGGACGAGGAGGTGGGTGACGAGCGTGCACGTCTGGTGGGCGGTGTACGACTGGTTGCAGCCGATCCAGACGCCGAGCGAGCTGCGTCCGCCGTCGTCCTCGTAACGAACGACCTCCCCCGTGGGCATGACGCTGAGCCAGGCGTTGGGCTCGTCGCCCTCGGAGGCGTGGAGGATGCCGACGTTGCCGAGGCGTTTGTCGCCGGGCCCGACGAGCTTGCCGCCCGGCTCGAGCAACGCGACGGGGTCGTTGTTCGTGTCGTAGACGCGTCCGCCGCGGTCGACGGTGATCTCCTGCGTCTCATTGAGCATGACCTTCCCGTCCGGGAAGACTTCGACGACGGACGAGCCGACGACCCAGCGGGCGCGGGGTACGTCGAGCAACGCGCCGCCGCGGGCCCAGTTGGCCGGAGCGCCCGGCGCGCATGCCCCGAGGACGAAGGCGGTGGCGAGGATCAAGCGCCGCATCATCCCCAGAGGATAATACGCAAGCGGCCCGTCGGTCAGGCCTGCCGCGATCAAACCTTCTCGATGGAGGCTTTCCCGAGCAAGCCGGGCGGCATGACGAGCAGGACGACGATGAGGACCGCGAAGACCAGGACATCCTGCAGGCCAGAGTACGCCGTGAGTTTGGTCATCTCGCCGATGACGCCGATGAGAAGGCCGCCGAGCATGGCGCCGGGGATGTTGCCGATGCCGCCGATGACGGCCGCGACGAAGGCACGGTTGCCGATGACGACGCCCATCGTCGGGTAGACCTGCGACTGATCGAGGCAGTAGAGAACGGCGCCGAGCGCGGCGAGGGTCGAGCCCGTGACGAACGTGATCGAGATGACGCGGCTCGTGCGGATGCCCATGAGACGCGCGGCCTCGATGTTCACGCTGAGCGCGCGCATCGCCTTGCCCATCCAGGTGCGATGCACGAGGAACTGGAGCGCGACCATCACGGAGAAGGCCAAGATGAAGATGACCTTGCGCGTGTGCTCGATGGGCAAAAGCTGCGGATAACCGCGGTACTGCGCGGTGAAGAGCAGCTGCGCGAGGTTCTGGAGCAAGACGCTCATGCCGAGCGCCGTGACGAGGGGCGTGATGCGCGTGTTGGCCTTGCCCTTGCCGCGCGTGCGGAGCGGGGCGTACGCGATCCTCTCGACGAGCATGCCGAGCAGGCCCGCGAAGACCATGGCGAGCAGCGTGCCGCCGACGCCCGCGATGAGCGCCGACTCCTTGCCGCCGAGGCCCACGATGGCGAAGAGCCCGATGAAGGCGCCCATCATGAAGACCTCGCTGTGCGCGAAGTTGATGAGCTTCAGGATGCCGTAGACCATCGTGTAGCCGAGGGCGACGAGCGCGATCATCGACCCCTGCGCGAGCCCCGTGATGAGGGCGTTGACGATCTTCATGGCCATGAAATCACTCGACCTCGAGCCGCCCGAACGAGCCCATCAGGGCTTGGCAGCCTTGTCGTTCACCGTCGCATAGTAGGTGAACTTCTTGTTCTTGATCTGCACGATCACGATGGATTTGTCCGCGTTGCGGTTGGGATCGATGGTGACCGTTCCCGTCGCGCCGGCGAAGTTTTTCGTCTCGGCGATCGCGTCGCGGATGGCCTCGGGCGTGTCGCCCTTGGCGCGGCCCATGGCGTCGAAGAGCAGGAGGGCCGCGTCGTAGCCGAGAGAGGCCAGGCTCGACGGGTCACGCTTGAAGCGCTCTTTGTAGGCTTTGAGGAAGCTCTTCGCGTTCTCCCAGGGGACGTCGGGCGCGTAGTGGTTCGTGAAAAACGCGCCCTCCATCTCCTCGCCCGCGTCCGTGAGCAGCGTCTCGGCGTCCCAGCCGTCGCCGCCCACGAAGAGGCTGCCCGGCATGCCCGCGGCCTTGGCCTGGCGCGCGATGGGGACCATGGCGTTGTAGTAGATCGGCGCGTACACGAGCTCCGGCTTCGCGTCGCTGATCTCGTGGATGTACGTCGTGAAGTTCGTCTCGGTCTTGATGAAGCTCTTCTCGACCACGACCTCGCCGCCGAGCTTCTTCACCGCGTCGCGGAACTGCGAGGCGAGCCCCGAGGAGTAAACATCGTCGGAGGCGTAGAGGATGCCGACGCGTTTTTTGCCCATCGTCTTCACGACGAACTCGGCGCCCATCTGTCCCTGGACGTCGTCCGTGAAGCAGACGCGGAAGATGTAGGGCCCGATCTGCGTGACCTCCGGCGCCGTCGAGGAGGGCGTGATCATCGGGATCTTGTACTTGTTCGCGACGATCCCACCGACGGTGGAGCGCGCGGAGGCGACCTCGCCGAGCAGCGCGACGACCTTGTCCCGCGTGATGAGCTGAAGGACCTTGTTGTTCGTCTCCTGCGGGTTCGACTTGTTGTCCTCGTAAAGGACCTTCACGGGCCGGCCCTTCACGCCGCCCTTCTTGTTGACCTCGTCGACCGCGAGCTCGATGCCTTCCTTGGTCTCGATGCCGAACTGCGTCTCGGCCCCCGAGAGGCTCAAGTACGCGCCGACCTTCCAGGGCTCGACCGCGGCAGGGACGCTGGGATCCTTGCCCGCGCCGGGCTGGGGGTCGGTCTTGCTGGTGTTGCACGCGGAGAGGCCGAGCGCGCTCATGCCGAGGGCCACGATCGTCATCACCCAACGCCGTCGTCCGAGCATCGACCTCTCCTCGCCGTCCGGCCGCCACGAAACCGCGTGGAAAACCGGGTCGGGGCCGGATGAGTACCATCATCGACGCGAATCGTCAGCCCCGAGCACGCGAGGCGGGCAGGATCACCCGGCGAGGCGCCGCGCCCAGACGAACCGCTCGACATTTCCTTTGGGCCCAGGGACCGCGCTGTCGACCTCGGCCACGACCTCGAAGCCGGCCTCTTCGATGTCACGACGCGCCGCGGCGATCGCAGCATCCCGCGTCTCCCGGTCCCGGATGACGCCCTTTCCCCGCGAGACCGCCTCCCGCCCCGCCTCGAACTGCGGCTTGACGAGCGCGACGAGGTCTCCGCCCGGGTCGAGCAAGGCCGCGATGGCGCCGATGAGCTTGCCGATGCCGATGAACGAGGCGTCCACGACGACGAGGTCGACGCCTGCGGGGAGATCGTCGCGGCCGAGGTCACGGGCGTTCACCCGCTCGCGGACGTCGACGCGAGGATCGGCGCGGAGCTTCTCGGCGAGCTGGCCGTAGCCGACGTCGACGGCCACGACGAGCGCGGCGCCGCGCTGGAGCAAGCAATCGGTGAAGCCACCCGTGGAGGCGCCGACGTCGAGGCAACGGCGGCCGGCGATGACGAGGCCGGCCTCGACGAACGTTTCGAGCGTTTGGTCGAGCTTGTCGCCTCCCCGGGAGACGAAACGTGGCGGAGCGGCGACGCGGAGGGGTGCGTCGGGCGGAAGGAGCGCGCCGGGTTTGTCCACGCGCGTTTCGCTCCAGCTGACTTTGCCGGCCATGATGAGGGCTTGCGCCTGGGCGCGGCTCTCGGCGAGGCCGCGCTCGA
>JANMGF010001251.1:0-7472 GCA_031374535.1 Polyangium sp. (in: bacteria) | reverse complement strand
GGCTGCCGAGCGGATCGCGCGCGTCGAGGACGGCGCGGTTTTTCATGGGTATCCCGAGGGCGACATTTCGGGCATCGTGCAGAAGAGCCCCCACGCGCCCGTGCGTGTGCCCAACGTGGCGGCCTTTCCGGCGGCGGTCGTGCAAGCGAAAGAGATCCTGCGATCGGCCGGGGTGACGGGCCCCTACGTGCTCGTGGCGGGGCCACGCGAATACGACGAGCTCGCGGCGGGCTCGGACGACGGGTATCCGATCCTGAAGCGTATCGAGCGACAGATCATCGATCACCCCGTCGTCTGGGCGCCCGCGCTCTCGGGGGCGGTGCTGCTCTCCGTGCGTGGCGGCGATTTCGAGCTCACCGTGGGGCAGGACCTCTCGATCGGGTATGCGTACCACGAAAAACAGCGCGTCGAGCTCTTCCTGACGGAGTCGTTCACGTTCCGCGTGATCGAGCCGCAGGCGGCCGTGGTGCTCCGGCGCGGCTAGGACAGCGCAAGCAGGGCCGACGGCGGCCTTCCGTTCCTCGGCGCGCTCGTGTAGCGTGCCCCGCCGCTCGAACGGCAGGAAACCCCATCCATGCGAATGTCCTCCCAGCGCACCTCTGTCGCGCTCGTCCTCGCCTTGCCAATGCTCACGCTTGGATGTTCCAACGAAGCGCGGGCCAAGGCGACGCTCGAGAAATACGAGACGGTGTTCCGGGTGTGCAAGGAGGAGACCGAGAAGGCGAAGATCCCGCCCGGTGAGCATCGATGCTCGCTTGTCGTGAGTATCGCCGTCGATCTCGGCCTGGCGGAGTCGGGGCTCGAGGAGCCGAAGCGGCGCCCGTTGCTCTCGGCCTGGCTCGACGCAAAAGGATTCGGGGGCCTTTACCTGCCGCCGGAAAAGCGGCCCCAGGAAGAGCGCTGAAGGCGCGAGAAAGGTTTGTTATGGCCGAGGAAGGAATCGACGATCCGCGGAGCATCCTGTCGCTCGCGGCGAACGAGCTCGGGGCGGGGAACTTCGACGACGCGCTCCGGCGCGTGAAGGAGCTCCAGCCGTCGCTCGCGACGCAGCCGGATCTGCTCGCGCCGTCACGCGCGCTCGAAGCGCGGGCGCTCGCGAGCCTCGGTCGCGAGGTGGAGGCGCTTTCCGTGCTCGAGGAGGCGCAGAAGGAGGCCGAGGCCGCGAACCTGCCCGAACACGTCGAGGGCCTCGGGCGGCTCCGCGCAGGGCTCGCGCAGGCTTTCGAGATGGAGAGGCTCGCCTCGCTCTCGGCGGACGACGTGGAGCAACAAACCCCGGATCCGGCCCAGCGCGCGGTGCTTTTTTCGAACAAGATCGTCGCGGCGCTCTCCGTGGGTGATCTCGAGGGCGCCCGCGACCTCTTGCCGCGGGCCCGGCAGGCCGCCCAGGATGCCGACGATCCCGCGGCGCTCCTGCCCGTGTTGCTGGCGACGACGCAGCTCTGCGTGGCGACGAACGACGTGAAGACGGCCCGGCGCGCGCTCGAAGCCGCCCGTCAGGTCGCCGAGGCGCACGAGCCCGACGCGATCCCGCTGATCGACGAAATGGCCGGGTATCTCCTCCGGGATCCCGAGGCCTGAAACGCCCCGGGATCCCCGACATTTCCGGATCTAGCCCTTCACTTCGGCTCCACCACCATCGCGCTCCCGCCATTGCGGCGCACGGGCTCCGCGACCGCGGTCATCGTGCCGTCCTCGTTCAATCGGATCGCCGTCGCGGCGCCGATGAGGCCCGCGTCCGAGAAGGCATGGCCATATCCCTGGAGCGCCGTGGCCTCGGGCGAGCTGATGAAAAGAGGCTCCGCGTTGCTCGTCGCGTTCGGCGCGTTTCTTTGCGAGACGCGCGGCGCGGCCAGGGCCCCTTCGATGGGCATCTTGAAATCGACGTGGTTCACGAGGATCTGCATGACCGTCGTGATGATGGTCGCTCCGCCGGGCGAGCCGAGCGCGAGCAAGGGAATGCCATTCGAGAGGACGATCGTCGGGCTCATGCTGCTGCGCGGCCGCTTGCCCGGCTCGAGCACGTTCGGGTGCTGCACGTCCAGCGTGGCCGGGACGTTGAAATCGGTGAGCTCGTTGTTCAGCAAGAACCCGCGGCCGGGCACCACCATGCCATTGCCGCCCTCGTATTCGATGGTGCACGTGTAGGAGACGACGTTCCCGAACGTATCCGCCACCGTGATGTGGGTCGTCTCGGGATCCATGTCGGAGGCCGATTCGCCGACCTGCACCCAGCCGGGCGTATTCTGCTTGGCGCCGCTCGGATCCTGCTGATACGCGAACGGATCGCCCGCGGGCTTGGCGGCCGTCGACGCCATCGCCGCGTCGATGAGGCTCCGCCGTTCGGTCGCGTACGCCGCCGAGAGCATTCCATTCACCGGCACGCTCACGAACTCGGGATCCCCCATGAAGACGTTTCGATCCGCATAAGCGAGGCGTGATGCTTCGAGCCAGTGGTGCAGGAACGCGCCCTTGCTCATCGCCGCCGGATCGAACCCTTCGAGCAGGTTCATCGTCATCCCCGCGGTGAGCCCGCCGCTCGAGGGCAAACCCACGCCGAGGATCGTGAGGCCCCGATACGAGGTTTGCACGGCAGGCCGCACGCGCGCCTCGTAGGCCGAGAGATCCGCGAGCGTCATGAATCCCGGGCGGGACACGATGACCGCGTCCATCGTGAAGGGCGGCTTCGCCACGGTCGCCACGATCTCCTTGCCGAGATCGCCGTCGTAAAACACCGCCGGGCCGTTCTGGGCAATGAGCTCGTACGTCGCCGCGAGGTCCGGGTTCGTGAAGATCGTGCCGATGGGGAAAGGATCGCCGGCCGCGTTCAGGAAGAGGGCGCGCGTGCTCTCGATCTGGCGGAACCGGTCGATGTTCCGGGTCGTCTGGTCGAAAAACGTCGGATCGACGTCGAAGCCCTTCTTGGCCACGAAGACGGCGAGCTTCAGCGCGTCGGCGAGGGGGAGCTTGCCATAACGACGCAATGCCTCGTCCCAGCCCCGGAGCGTGCCCGGCACGCCGACGGAGAGGCCACTCGTCAGGAGATCGTTGAAGGCAATGGGCGCGCCGTCCTGGTAATACGCCGTGTGACTCATCGCCTGCGGCGTCGTCTCGCGATGATCGACCACGACCGCCTGCTTCTTGTCGCCGAGCCACACGAGCATGAACCCGCCGCCGCCGATGCCACACGAGAATGGATCGGTCACGCCGAGCATGGCCGCCGCGGCGACCGCCGCATCAATCGCATTCCCTCCGGCCTTGAGCGTTTCGATCGCGGCCCAGGTCCCGCGAGGATCCACCGTGGCCGCCGCGCCGCCCTTTCCGACGGCGGTCGGCACGAACATGGTCGGCGGCACGGGATCGGGCGGCGGCTCGGCGTCGGTCCCTGCGTCCGGCATCTGCTCGGTCCCCGCGTCGCCCGACGCATCGGGCCCGGCATCCGTCAGGGGATTCGTGGGAGGAGGCGTCGGCGGCGAATCCAGGGAGCAGCCAAGGAGCGTGGCGGCGGCAAGAAGAAGAGCGAGATTTGCGTGGCGCATGAAAGACAGGAGAACATGGACGGCGGGCTGGATCCATGGGAAATCCAGATCAGCTCCCCTCCACGATCCGCTGCGCCATCCGTACGTGCAGCGCATGCCCTGCCTTGAACGCGATGTAATGCGCCCTCGGCAGTGGATCCACCAGCGACAGATCCCCCAGCAAATCCAGCAACTTGTGCCGCGCCGGCTCGTCCTTGAAGCGCAGCGGCCCGTTCAGCCATTTCGTCCGGTCACACACGATCGCCACCTCGAGGCTCGCCCCTGCGAGCAGCCCCTGCGCCCGCAGCGCTTCGGCGTCCTCCAGGATGCCGAACGTGCGGGCCGGGGCGATCTCGGCGAGGAAACGGTCCGGCGACGCCACGAAGGAAAACCATTGCTCGCCAATCGGCGCCGCGTCGAACGCAATGCCACAGGAAAAACGCATTTCCGGCGCCGGGATCGCCGCGACGAACGCGTCCCCCGCGGGGACCCATATCGGCGTTTCGAGCGTCGTGTGGAGCCGCGGCACGTAGGCCGCCGAGAGCCCCACCCGCGCGATGGCCTCCGCCCACGGCAGCGCAGAACCGTCGAGGATCGGCACCTCGGGCCCCGTGATCTCGATTCGCGCGTCGTCCACGCCCATCATCGCCAGCGCCGCCAGCAAATGCTCCGGCGTCCGCACGGAGGCCTCTCCCTTCGCCAGTCGGGTCGAGCGGATCGTATCGACGACGAACATGGTACGGGCCCGGATCAAGGGCTGCTCGGGAAGATCCGTCCGCACGAAGAACCGTCCCTCCCCCGGCGCCGCGGGAGCGATCCGCACCGCGGCGTGTTCTCCCGTGTGCAGACCACGCCCCGCGATCTCCACGCATTCAGCCACGGTTTTTCGTGATTCGACCATTGTTCATTCTTACAGGCGGGGTGGTGTCTCGAGCGTGTCCTTCGTCCCCGGTTGTGAGGCGCGAAAAACATTTCGCGGCCTATGTGTGAAGACGAGGCCGGTTCGATCTTGTGGCGCGCGGTCATGTCGTGGCAAGGGTTGGATCGATGAAGCCGCTTCTCATCGTGAACCCTCGGTCGGCGGGCGGGAAGACCGGCGCGCTCTTCGAGAAGATGCGCGGACCCATCGAGCGCCACCTCGGCCACGTGGATGTCGCCTTCACCGAACGGCAGCGGCACGCGGTCGACATCGCGCGCGAGGCGGCCAGCGATGGGCGGGCGATGGTGATCGCGGTCGGCGGCGACGGCTCGATCCACGAGGTCGTCTGCGGGCTGATGGAAGCGCGCGACGCGGGCAAGAAGCCGCCGAAGCTCGGCATCATCGGCGCTGGCACGGGCGGCGACTACCGGCGCACCCTCGGCTTCGAGAATCGCCTCGACCGTTATTGCGAGGCCATCGCCGAGGGCAATACGCGGGCGATCGACGTCGGTCGATTCTCGTACGCGACGCACACGGGCGAACGCAAAAGCTCTTTCTTCGTGAACATCCTTTCCGTCGGCATGAGCGGCTACGTCGATCAGCTCGTGGCCGAGTCCACGCGCACGCTCGGCGGCACGATGGCGTATTTTTCGTCCTCGGTGAAGGGCCTCGTCCGCAGCACCGTGGGCCGCCTCAAATGCACGGTATGGCGCGAGGACAGCTCCCGCGAGGAGACGATCGAGACGCGTTGCATCGCCATCTGCAACGGCCGGTACTTCGGCAGCGGCATGCAGATCGCGCCGATGGCCCACCCCGACGACGGCCTCTTCGACGTGGTCGACCTCGGCGGCGCCTCGCGTTTCCAGTTTTTCCTCGTATCCTCGCGCATGTACACCGGCACGCACGTCGAGTCGCTCGACGTGAAGCACTACCGCTGCGAGCGCATCCAATTGGAACTTTTGAACGAGGACGTCGCATCGCGTTTCCTCCTCGACGTCGACGGCGAGCCGCTCGGCCGCCTGCCCATCGAGGTCGAGATGGTGCCCGGCGCCATCGAGGTGCTCGTCCCGAAACAATAATGCGCTGCGACATTGCGGAATTGGATCGCGCGGCCCCGCAATCGTTGATAGGCTCTGGAGTCCTATGAGCCAAGACGGCGTCTTCTCCTCGGGCCCGCGCTTTCTGGTCGTCGGATGCGGCGGGATCGGCGGCCTCGTGGCCGCGCACCTGTTCGCGGGTGGGCACGACGTCACCGCCCTGACGACGAATGCGCAGATCGCGGACGCGATCAATACGAAAGGCTTCCGTGTCCTCGGCGAAGGCAGCCCCGGCACGGTGCGCGGGCGTGCTGTCGCGTCGATCCGTCCCGGGACTGCGCCCTTCGATTACATCCTCCTCGCCACACAACCTCCCCAGGTGGAAGAGGCCGCCCGTGGCGTCCTGCCTTTTCTCGCGGAGACGGGCGCGATGGTCACCTTCCAGAACGGCCTTTGCGAGCCGCGGCTCGCGCATATTGCCGGCCCCGAGCGCGTGCTCGGCGGCGTCGTGGCGTGGGGCGCGTCGATGCTCGAGCCCGGCGTTTACGAGCGCACCTCGCCCGGGGGTTTCGTGCTCGGACGTATGGACGGCGCGCCGGACGACAGGCTTTACCCGCTGGCCAAAGCCCTTGGATCGATCGGCGAGACGATCATCACCGAAAACCTCGCTGGCTCACGCTGGTCGAAGCTCGCGATCAACTGCACCATCACCTCCCTCGGCGCGCTCGGCGGCGACAGGCTCGGCGTGCTCCTGCGCCACCGCTTCATTCGTCGCCTCGCGCTGGAAATCATGACCGAGGTCGTGCTCGTCGCGCGTGCCGAGGGCGTGCGCCTCCAGAAGGTCTCGGGCACGCTCGATCTCGACTGGATCGCGCTCACGGACGCCGAGCGCCTCGTCGTCGGCTCGCCCTCCCTCTTCGCCAAGCACGCCATTTTGCTCGCCGTGGGCACGCGTTTCCGCAAGATGCGCTCCTCGATGCTCGCCGCGATCGAGCGAGGCCGTCCGCCCGCTGTCGATTTCCTCAATGGCGAGATCACCAGCCGGGGCCAGAAGCTCGGCATCTCCACGCCCGTCAATGCGGCCGTCCAGGCCGAAGTGCACGCCCTCGCCGCCCGCAGGATGGCTCCGTCGCTCGCGCTTTGCCGCTCCCTTTACGAGCGGACGCGTTCCCTCGTCAACGCCCCCTTCTCCATGCCGCCGCCCCCGGCCGAGGCGGATCCGGCCGCGCTCGACCCGGAGATCCCCGCCCCGCCGCGCAAGGCGGCCCGCGTCGCGTCCTCGTCGCTCGAATTATGACGTTCCGCTGAGGAGCCGTTCTGCCGCTGGATAGATGGGCTTGATGTCCACCGGGATATCGCCGAGCTTTCCGAGCGCGCGCTCCAGCGAAGGCGACACGACCCCATATTTCGAGAGCATCCCCCGCGCCCCTTCCTTGTCGCCGCGGGCCTGGATCAGCAAAATCTCGCGGAGCAGCTCCCGGATCGCCCCGGGCGCCTTTTCGTGATCGATCGAAAACACCCCGCTCGCCGGATCCTCGCGAATCACGCCCTGCTCCAGGAGCCAGTGCAGCTGAAGCGCCGTTCCTTTGCCGTGCGCCTCGTCGATCCCGAACCGCGTCGCCCGGAACATGCCGGCGAGGAACGTGGAAAAGAGCGAGGCCCGCCCCTCGGCCGCCAGGATCCCGCGGTCCATCAAGAAAAGGACGTTGTAGATCCCCATCACGTCGGCCTTTGCCTCCTCGAATGCCGAATGCAGCTCCTCCAGACGCAGCCGCACCTCGGTCGAGGCGCCGTTCACGACGATTCTCCCGGGCCCGAGGCCGTGCGAGAGCTCGTGCAGGAGCGTGTGATGGAAAAAGGCGTCGGCCGACAGGCGCGAAAGCTCCTCGGGCGCGAGCACCCGCGCGGCGATCGGCACGAGGATCCCCTCGAATTTGGCCTTCATGACGTTGCGCAGCAGGACGTTTTTGCTCCCTTTCGCCTCGCGGACGCGCTCGA
>JANMGF010001226.1:0-7560 GCA_031374535.1 Polyangium sp. (in: bacteria) | reverse complement strand
CCACGTGCTCTTCGGCGGCATCAACAGGCCCGCGTCACTCACCGCGAAGAGCTGCTCGATCTGCGTCGGGTAGAGGTGCAGGCCAAGCGTGAAGTCGCCCGCGTCGACGCGCCGCTCGAGCTCGCCATACCCACGGATGCCGCCGACGAAGTCCACGTGTTTGTCGCGGCGCGGGTCGTTCACGCCGAAGATCGGGCCGAGGAGGAGGTCCTGCACGATCGAGCAGTCGAGCGAGGCGACGGGATCCCGATCTCGCTCGGCGTCGAGCGGGGCGCGGAGCAAGTACCACTTGCCGGCGAGGTAAACGCCGAAGGTGCGCGGCTCGGATGGGGTCGCGGCGAGGCCGTCGGGGCGCGGCTCGATCTGCATGACGGAGGCGAGGCGAGAGAGCAGGGCCTCGGGCGAGCGGCCCTCGAGATCACGCACGACGCGGTTGTACGGCATGATCTTCATCTGATCGTGGGGGAAAACGACGGCGAGGAAGACGTCGTGCTCACGCCCGTCGCCGCGGGATTTCTGGTGCACGCGGGCCGCGGCGGCGCTGCGATGATGGCCGTCGGCCACGTAGAGGCAAGGCACCTCCTCGAAGCGCTCTTCGAGGGCACGCGTGGCGTCGCGGCCGAGCACCCAGAAGCGGTGGCCGACGCCGTCCTTGGTGGTGAAGTCGTAGATCGGCGGGGCCTCGGTGGAGGCCTGGACGATGGCGTCGATCGACGCGTCCTTGCGGTACGTCAGGAAGACGGGCTCGTCGTGCGCGCCGAGCTCGTCGATGTGGCGCGTGCGGTCGTCTTCCTTGTCGGCCCGGGTTTTCTCGTGCTTTTTGATGAGGTCTTGCAGGTACTCGGCGACCGCGGCGCAACCGACGACGCCGATCTGGCGGTGGTCGCCCATGGTCTGCGCGTAGAGGTAGAGGTGCGGCTCGGAGTCCATGGAAAGCGCGCCCTCGGCGATGAGCTTGGCGAGGTTTTTCGCGCCCATCGCGTAGACGGCGTCGTCGTGCTCGTCCGTGCCCTCGGGGAGGTCGATCTCGGGGCGGGAGACGTGCAGGAAGCTCGCGGGGTTGCCCTCGGCGAGCGTGCGGGCCTCGGCGGTCGAGATGACGTCGTAGGGCGGGCTTGCAACCTCGAGGGCCAACGAGGGCGGGGGGCGGAACGCGCGGAAGGGGCGGACTTTGGCCATGGGTGGCGGTTAGCGTGGTTGGGGGCGTGTGTCGAGATGGGATGGGCGGCTGGGAAAACGGGAGGCAGGTAGAGTAGGCTGGACGCGAGCGCAGAGGGACGGACGAGCATGTACATCCGCAAGGTCGCGATCGAGAACATCCGTTGCTTCGGGGCGGGGGAGCAGAAGGTCGAGCTCGAGCTCCAGCGTCCTGACGGCTCCTACGCGGGCTGGACCGTCGTGGCTGGGCGGAACGGCGCGGGCAAAACGACGTTTCTCAAGGCCATTGCCCTCGCCGTCGCGGGTCCGACGGCCGCCAAGAACCTCGAGACGAGCTTCGCCGGGTGGATTCGTAAGGACGCACCGTGGGGGTACATGGGGGTCGAGATCGAATACGATCCGTTCTTCGATGGGTTCACGGGGGCAGGTATGACGCCGAGGAAGGATGGAACCTTCTGGGCGGAAGTTGGGCTCGAACGACAGGAGGGTGGGCCTGAGCCGCGGGTCGGCGCGCACGACCCGAACAATCGGCTGAAACATGCCGGCCGTGGCCCGTGGGCAGAAAACCCCAAAGGCTGGTTCATCGCCGGGTATGGCCCCTTCCGGCGGCTCTCCGGGCACGCCGCTGATAGCATTCGGCTCATGGTGGGGCCATCCCATCTCGCGCGTCTTGTGAGCCTCTTTCGCGAGGACTCCTCCCTCTCGGAGTGCGTGGTGTGGCTCCGCGACGTGGCTTTTCGCCGGGCCGAGGGACGACCGGGCGCCCAAGAGCTCGAGGATGCCGTGATCAAGTTGCTCAACGACGGTCTTCTGCCTGGTGAAATGAAGATTCACCATATCGACTCAGACGGGCTTTGGACCGAACGAGACGGGGTGATCTTGCCGCTACAGGATCTGAGCGATGGGTATCGGACGGTGATCGCCCTTGTGCTCGATATCGTGAAACAACTTCATGGATGCTACGGCAAATTCGAGGTCAAGGAGTTTCCCGAGACGGAATTGCAGGACGGTGTTCGTGCGGCGTTCTTGTATGGCGGCGTAGTCCTCATCGACGAAATGGACATCCACTTACACGTATCGTGGCAGCAGCGCATTGGATTTTGGCTGAAAAATCATTTTCCGAACATCCAGTTCATCGTGACCTCTCACAGCCCCTTCATCTGCCAGGCGGCCGATCCGAACGGCCTCATCCGCCTGCCTGCGCCGGAGAGCAACGAACGGGCAACGCACGTGTCTCCGGAGCTGTTCAAGGTCATCGTCAACGGAGGCGCGGACGAGGCGGCCATGAGCGCGCTCTTCGGGCTGGAGCGGCCGCACTCGGATGAGTCCGAGGCGCTGCGGCGGCGCGTCGCCGAGCTGGAGGCCAAGCTCATCCGGGATCGCATCGCGCCGGAGGAAGAAGCAGAGCTCGAACGCCTGAAGCAGGAGTTCCCCAGCACCGGGAGCATGGCGGTGGAGATGGCGCTACGGGCCGCGAGGGCGGCGGAATGAGGCGTGTTCATCGCGAGCCGCTGAGCAAAGATGCGCTCGGACGACTTTGTCAGCGCACGCAGCAGATCGGCGCGGCGGGGAACGATCCGAAGCACACGCGTATCTCGGACGGCTGCAAGGCACGCAAGGCCGAAGCTGCTCGTCTATGGGATCAGGAAAAAACGATCGCGTTCGACGAAATCGATCGTGTCCTCCGCAAGATGGCCCCGGGCAACGAGCTGTGCATGTACTGCGAGCACGACACGGGCAGCGATGTCGAGCACTTCTGGCCCAAGGAGAAATACCCAGGTCGCGCCTATACCTGGGAGAACTACCTGTGGGCTTGCGGCATCTGCAACACCCATTTCAAGGGAACGCAGTTTCCGCGCGACGCGCAAGGAAAACCGCTGCTCATCAACCCCTCCGACTCCGAGGAAGAGCCGAGCGACCATCTCCAGTTCACCCCGTCGAGCGGCAAGCTCGTCGGGCTAACGGACAAGGGTACATGGACGGTTCGTGTCCTCGGCTTCGATCGGAGGGGAAACCTGGATAGGAACCGGCTCGATGCCTGGAAAGGATTGCAGAACAACATCATCCAGTACGCCGCGGCGTGCACCCGTGGGGACGATGCTGTCGCGCTCTACACGCAACGCGTGATCTGCCGCTACCCCATGGCGAGCATGCTGCGCACGCTGTTCGATCTCCTCGATAGCCCTCGCGGAGCCGAGCTCGTCGACCCAGACTGCCTCGCAGCCATTCAAGCGCACCCAGAAATTCGAGACTGGCCCTGAGCGCTGCACGCATCGACGCCACAACCCCTCTCCAGCACGCCACAACCCCTCTCCAGCCCGCCACCATGCCCCTCCGCTCCGCGGACATGGCCCGAGCGCGCGCCACAACCCCTCTCCGACGCGCCACAACCCCCTCCCCGCTCCGCCACAACCCGCTCGCACGCCGCCACCACGACCTCCACAAGCGCGGACACGCCGCCCCAAAACGCGGACACACCGCAACGAAGCGCGGACACGCTCACAAGCGCCGCCCCCATCCCCGCGACCGCACAGATCCTGTGGTACACGTCCCGGCGTGCCCGCCTCCGGAGACGATGACCACGAGCGGCTGACGCCCACGATCCCGCCGCCGCCCCTGATCGAGTCGCCCTCGCACGCACGCACGCGGCGCGTCATCGCGGTGGGAGGCGGGCGCGGCGGCGTGGGCAAGACGCTGCTCACCGTGAACCTCGGCGTGTACTTCGCCCAGCTCGGCCGCGAGGTCGTCGTCTGCGACACCGACCCGTTCGGATCGAACCTGCACGGCGTGCTCGGCCTGGAAACGCCGCCCCTCGTGACGAGCGAGGCCCTCGAAGAGGGAAAGGCCAAGCCCGTGGGCACGATCGTCCCGGGCCTGCGCCTCCTGCCCACGGCGTACGATCCCATGACGGCGACGCCGATCCGCCCGAGCCGCGGATCCCACTGGGCCCGGCAGATCGACAAGCTCGACGTCGACTACGTCCTCCTGAACCTCGGCGCTTCGACGACGGCCTCCACGCTGGATCTCTTCCTCCAGGCGGACGTCGGGATCTGCGTGACGGCGCCCGAGCCCTTGGCGATCGAGACGACGTACCGCTTCTGCCGCGCGCTCTACCTGCGCGTCTTGCGGCGCGCGCTCACGAAGGAGCGCTTCAAGTTGCGCCTCGTCGAACGCGTGATCGCGGCGCTCCCTCCGCTCGCACCGCCGCCCACGATCGTCGCGGAGATCAAGCGGTACGACGACGGCGTCGCCAAGGTCGCGGCCGAGGAGATGCGCCGGATCGCCGCGCACCTCGTCGTCGGCCAGACGCGCCTGCGCTCCGACCTCGACCTCGGCGTGAGCATGTCCGTCATCGCCGAACGTTTCCTCGGCATCTCGCTCGAGAACCTCGGCCACATCGAGCACGACGACGCCGTGTGGCTCACGGTGCGGCGCAGGCAACCGCTGCTCATCGACAGCCCCACCTCGAAGAGCGCGCGCAACATCGAGCGCGTCGCGCGCCGGATCCTCGCGCTCCTGGCCGCGCAAAACACGCGAGGCTCCAAGATCCCCGCGCGTGCTCCTCTTGCCCAGCAACGCGCCTCCGCCTTGCCCGCCACGCTGTACGACGTCCTCGGCGTCCCTCGCACCGCGGCCGACGACGAGACCCGCCGCGCCGTCAAACGCCAGCGCGAGATCTTCCGCGAGGGCAGCCTGCCGCTCTGCTCCGTCGTCGCGCCCGATGTGCTGCGCCAGGTGCAGGCGCGTATCGAGGAGGCGCACGACACGCTGCTCGATCCCGTGCGCCGTCGCGCCTACGACCTCTCCACGTTCCCCGACGACACGCCCACGACGGTCCTGCCACAACGCAACAACAACGCAGCCCAGCAGGCCGAGCTCGCGATGCTCCAGGCCGAGCTCGCGCGCGAGATCAACGCCGAGACGCAGTTCTCGGGCGCGCTCCTGCGCAAGGTGCGCGAGTCTTTGGGGGTCGAGATCGCCGAGATCGCGCAACGCACGAAGATCAACGTCGTGCACCTCAACGCGATCGAGAACGAGTCGTTCGGGGAGCTGCCCGCGCTCGTGTACGTGCAGGGCTTCGTCCAGCAGGTCGCGAAGTTCTTGAAGCTCGACCCGACCCAGGTCGCCAAGACGTACACGCGAAGGCTGCGTGATCTCTCCGGCTCGCGCACGAGGGGCAGTGGCTGAGCCGGCGAACGAAGGACGGGACCGGCTCTTCTCGGCCGCCCTCTTCGTGCTGGCGCTCCTGCCGCGCCTCTACGTCGCCATCGCCTGGGCCCGCGAGCCCGTGTGGGACGGGCATTACTACGATTTCGGCGCCCGCCGCATCGCCGAGGGCCTCGGTTACTCGGACGATATCGTCGTGGGTGGCCAGCGCATCTGGCATCCGTGGTGCCACTACCCCGTCGGTTACAGCGGCTTTCTCGGCATCTTTTACCGCATCTTCGGCGCAGGCTCGGCCACCGCGCCCGTGGTCAACGCCGTCACGGGCGCCCTGCTCGCCGTGCTCGTGCACAGGCTCGCGCGGTACGCCACGACGAGGCCCCGCGCGCGCACGGCCGGCCTGCTTTCCGCGCTCGATCCCGGCCTCATCGTGTACGCCGCGCTCGTGATGACCGAGCCCCTCGCCGCGCTCGGCCTCGTCGCAGCCGGATGGCTCGTCGCGCGTGACGCGAAGGAAAAACCCATCCGAGGCGCGTTGCTCGCAGGTCTCACGCTCGGGCTGACGGCGCTCGTTCGTCCTCAAAGTTTGCTCTGCGCGCCGGCCCTCGGGCTCTTCACGCTCGGGGATGGACCGTTCCGCGCGCGGCTCAAGAAGGGCTTTCTCACGGCCGGAATCGCGCTCACGACCGCCGTCCTCGTCGTCTTGCCCTGGACCGCGCGCAACTGCCGCGTGATGGACGGGTGCGCGTTCGTTTCGACGAACGCCGGATGGAACCTCGCGATCGGCGCCTCTCCCCGCGCCACGGGACGCTTCGAAGGGCTCCGCGCCGCCGACGGCTGCCCGGTCGTCACGGGCCAGGTGCAGCAAGATCAATGCTGGCGCGACGAGGGCCTGCGCTGGATCGTGCGCGACCCGATCCGCTGGCTCTCGCTCGTCCCGAAGAAGCTCGGCCACACCTTCGATCACGAGTCGTTCCCGATGGGGTACCTCGGCGAAGCCAACCCCGCAGCCTGGCCCGAGGAACGCAAAGCCACGGGTCGCACCGTGCTCACGACCGTCCACATCGCGCTGCTCGCCCTCGCCGCGCTTGGCCTCGTCGCTTCCCCACGCGGACGTTTACCCAAGCTCGCGCGGCTCACGCAGATCGCCCTTTTCCTCCTCGTCGTCGCGCTCGTCGCCCACGGGATCCTCTCGGACGCGCATCCGTTCTGGCCGCTCGCCGTGCTCATCGTGCTGCTCGGCGCCTTGCCGTTGCCCGGCGCGCCGGCCCGCGGCCCCGTCGTCGGTTACCTCGTCTTCGCCGTCGCCACCGTGGCGCTCACGCACGCGATCTTCTTCGGCGAGGACCGCTATCACATGGTGATCACGCCCGTGCTCTGCCTGCTCGCCGCGCTCGCGCTCCGGCCGTCGCGAGCGCTCGCCGCCGCGGCGCCCCCGGCTTCCTGCAACGACGTCGCGCCAACGCCGCGAGCCCTCTGGTAGACTAGCGTCATGTTGAAGAACCTGAGCCGCGAGGATCGCCTCCAAGTGATGCGGTTCGTCTGCTCGTTTGCCTGGGCCGATCTCGAGATCAAGGCCAAGGAGCGAGCGCTCGTCCGCAAGATGGTCAAGGAGCTCGGCCTCGATCCGGATGAGGTCAAACAAGTCGAAGGCTGGCTCCAGGTGCCGCCGCGCGCCGAGGAGGTCGACCCGGCCGCGATCCCGCGCGCGCATCGGCAGATGGTCCTCGAAGCCGCGCGCCGCATGATCAAGGCCGACGGCGACGTGGATCCGGAGGAGCAGGAGAGCCTGTCCCTGCTCGAACAGCTGCTGGCGTAAGCGTTCGCCTCCCGCTCCGCACGTCTGGTACGCTCGGGGCGTGTTTCGCCAAGGTCTCGGTCGCTCGAACGGACCGTGGGGGATCGTCCTCGCGTGCGTGGCGGCCGCGCTCACCCTCGCCTCCGCACAGCCCGCCGACGCATTCCCGCACGTGGTTCGATCTGGCGAGACGCTCGCCCAGATCGCCGAGCGCGTGTACGGCCGCGTCGAGATGGAGCAGATCCTCGTCTCCGCCAACGCGCTCGACGCAGGCAGAGGCCTGTCGATCGTGCCCGGCATGCGCCTCGAGATCCCTTCGGTCGGCCACCACCGCGTCGCCGCGGGCGAGACGTGGACCTCGCTCGCCGATACGCTCCTGGGACACCCCGATCGCAGCGACGTGCTCGCGCTCGCGAACGACGCGATGCCCTGGCTCCAGC
>JANMGF010000598.1:0-13263 GCA_031374535.1 Polyangium sp. (in: bacteria) | reverse complement strand
TGGAGGAGCGCTGTCTCATCGGATGTTGGCACAGAGGGCGGCGCGAAATCTTCCCCGAGGTCGAGGCGCCTTGACCGCGCTCGACATTTTATTTTTCCCCTTCCTCATCGGCCCGAACGGAGCGACATCTCGGAAGGAGGTAGCTTATGGGGTCGGCTCGATCGAATTGGGAGGCTGCGGTCAATGTAGTAGCTTTGTGCACCGATGGCTCCTCCTCGGGCGCATCGCTGAATGCTCGGGCGAGCGGCTGCATCGGCCTTGCGGAAACCGCGACGATGCTCGGGGAATCCGTCACGGAAACAGGATGGCGGCGCAAGATCCACCGTCGGCTGCGCCATCTCGAGCGGCTGCATCAAGTCGAGATCCTCGTTCCGCAATCCGGACGGCGCGGAACGGTCGTGCGGCTCGAAGGGCTGCGCGAAGCATGCCCGATCCCGGTGTTCTTGCATGTCGCGGTCCGTGATCTCCGCGAACGGGTCGCCACGCTCGAAAGTCAGATGACCGCAATCGAAGGCGAGATCCGCGGGCCCGAATCGGGGACACTAGCGAAAGCGGGCCGAAAATGAGCACTCCTCGTGCGGCTCCCCGTGCGGTAAAGGCGGCTCCACCCAAACCGGAGACCCCCCAAAGCCGCTATCGTCGCGTCGTCCGCGAAGTCCTCGACGCGCGCGGCCGCTTCTGCGAGTGCTGCGGCACCCCCGCGCGCCACGTGCACCACATTATCCCCTGCTCGATGACCGGCATGGGTTCGGAGCTCGTCTTCGCGCCCGAAAACATGATGGTCATTTGCAACGACTGTCACATGCTCATGCATCCCCTGATCCGGAGGCCGTCATGGACCAAAGCAGCGAAGGGTCGCGGAATCGCGCTCAACCGTTGACGCCGGCCGAAGCCGAACAGGCATCCGCGGAGGGGCGGCCCGAACCGAACCCCGATCCGCCTGCCCTTGCCGCCGATGTCAAGACCCTCCGCTGGCTCCTGCGCGTCGAGAAACGCAGGCTCAAGGAAGCCGTGCGGATCGAACGCGAGCGGCGCGTCGTCTTCCCCGAAACGAGCGTGATCCTGCGCGATGTCCATCGGCTCCTCGATGCCATCGCCATCCGTGAAGGGCGGCTCCCCTCGCGCTCGGCCACGGCTCCCGAACCGGGGCGCTTTGAGGGCGGCGGGAGCGGCGGCGCAAGACCTCGGGACGAATTCGACGATTTCCGGAACCTCCTGGAGTAGGCCATGGGCGGCAGACCGACACTGCGATCCCCCGAGGTTGAAAAGCAGATCCTCGACGCGCTGCGGCTCGGGCAACTCCACCGACCGACCGTCTGCGCGCTCGTCGGTATCAGTCCGCGCACGCTCCGGGATTGGCGAAAGCAGGATCCCGATTTCGACGCGCGCCTTCGCGGCGCGGAGGCCAAAGGCGAGGCGCGGCTCGCGTCGATCGCCACGCAAGGGGCCTCGGAAGATCCCCGGCTCGCGCTCGACATCCTGCGTGCGCGGTATCCCGAGAAGTGGAATCGCAAGCATTCGCGGGTCGAGGCGAATGTCCACGTCGACGCGGCGCGGCCCCCCGGGCTACCGAAGGAGCTCCGCGCCGTGTGGGATGCGGGCGCGAAAAGCGGCTGGAAGGACCGGAGGGCTTGCCGCGAGCTGGAACTCTGGTGGGCGACGGGCGAGACGGACCGGGCCGAGCAGATCGCAGCGCTCGAGAAACTGCTCGGCGAGCTCAAGGCGAATCCGGAGCCCTTCGGGGAGGACTGACCCAATGGCTACCCCGTTCGGTCGAAGGGTGGGCCCGTTCTCGAAGTTTCAGCATTCGCGGATCGCCTCGGCTCCGTCATCCGGGCTCGCTGAGTTCGTACCGGCGATAACGCCCGGGTATTCGCGCCCGGATCATCTGGCCCCCCTGATCGAGCTCCTCGAACGCGCGCGGAGCGAGCCTATTCGTGCCGTCATCCATGCGCCTCCGCGCCATGGGAAGACGGACACGATCCTCCACGCGGTCGCCTGGTATCTGCGGAAGGATCCGACCCTGGCCATTGCGTACGCCACGTACGGGATCGAGCTGGCCAACAGCAAGAGCCGCGACGCGCGGGCCATGGCGCGCGGGGCCGGCGTCGAGCTCGATGCCGGGGCGAAGGGCGTCGGCGAGTGGCGAACGAAGGAGGGGGGGCGGGCGGTCTTTACCGCGCTCAACGGTTCCCTCACGGGCAAGGGGTTTCGCGTCCTCTTCGTGGATGACCCCTTCAAGAATCGAATCCAGTCCGAAAGCCCGACCTATCGCTCGCGGATCTGGGACCTCTGGCAGGGCTCGACGATCAACCGCGTCGAGCCGGGCGGGAGCGCGATCGTCCTCGCCACGCGGTGGCATCCCGAGGACCTCTCCGGACGGCTGATCTCCCAGGGTTGGCAATACCTGCGCCTCCCGGCGCTGACGGACGACGGGCGCGCGCTCTGGCCCGAGCGCTGGCCCGCCGAGGAGCTGCAACAACGGCGGCGCGAGGTTGGGGAATACACGTGGGCCTCGCTTTATCAAGGCGTCCCGAGGCCGCGAGGCGGGGCCGTATTCAACGCAGAGCCGGCCCTCTACACCCCCGAGGCCCTCGGCGAGGTGACGGGATACCGCGACGGGATCGGCGTCGATTTCGCGTATACCGCGCGGAAGCATGCGGATTACTCGTCCGCGGTCGTCATGCGCTCGCATGAACTCGAGCGGGGGCGGCGCGTGTATTACGTCCTCGACTGCCTGCGGAAACAGGTCCTCGCTCCCGAGTTCGCGGCGGACGGTGCGAAGCTGCAACGGGCGCACGGGGGATGCAAAGCCATGGGCTACGTCACGGTCTTCGAGAAAATGATCGTCCCCTTCATGTCGGATCGGGGCTTCGTGGTCGAGGCGCGACGCGTGAAGGCGGACAAGTTCACGCGAGCGCAACCCTACGCGGCATCCTGGAACGACGGCCGCGTGCTGCTCCCCGAGGACGTGGGCCCGGATTCCTGGGTTAACGTGTTCCTCGCGGAGCATCTGCGTTTCACGGGCCAGGACGACGACGAGGACGACCAGGTCGACGCCGGCGCGGCCGCGCATGATCTCCTTTCCTCGCCCGCGGGGCGGATCGCGGGCTCGTTTTCCGCGGCGAACAAACGGCCGGTTCGGCTGACGAGGTACACCCGATGAATCGCGCCCCTCGCGTCCGGTACGCACAGCACATTTTCGCGCCGCTCATGGGCTGGGACAATGACCGCGTGCGGCAAGCACTCGAGCGACACGAGGGCGGCGATTTCCGGGACTCGGCGGACCTCGCGGAAGCGCTCTTGACCGATGAACGGCTCGACGGGGCTCTTCAGCAACGGATCGACGGCCTCCTCGCCCTGCCGCTCTCCTTCGAGGTTTCCACCGAAACGGGCGACGCGGAAGGGGCGAAGCTCGCGCAACGGAAAGCGGCGGAGGTGTGGTGGCGCTTCTGTCCCGAGCCGGTCCTGCGGGACGTGCTCAAATGGTTGATCATGCTCGGCGTCGCGGTCGTGCAATTGAATTGGACCGAGGAACGCGGGCAACATCTGCCCCTGCTCGAGGTCTGGCATCCGCGGGATCTGTGGTTCGATGGGCATGAAATCACGTACAAGGTCGGCACTCCGACCGCGCAGATCGCCCTCGGCGCGGATCCGTACAAGTGGGCGGTTTTCGCCTCGGGGAGCCAGACACCCTGGATGAATGGCGCCGTTCGGCGGGTGGCCATGTACTTCCTCGCGAAACAACAGATGTTCACGGACTGGGCGCATTACTCCGAAGTCTACGGGCATCCTACGCGCGTCGGGAAGTATCCCGCGGCCCTGGACGAGAGCGAGGAAACGGCGCGGGAGCGGGACGCGTACCAGGACGCGCTCGTCAATGCAGGGAAATCGCCCGTGATCATGCTCCCGGTCGACATCGACAGCGAGGGGAAGGCGGCGGCGGGCTGGGGGTATGAGCTCGTCCAGGCGGACGGGGCGAGCGCGGTCGAGGTCTTCGAGCGCGGGATCCGGTACTGCGACAGCGCGGCGGCGATGGCGATCCTCCGGCAGACGCTCACGATGGAGCCGGCGCCGATCGGGTCGCATGCGCTCGGGAAGGTGCACAACGCGGTTCGGCATGAGGGGAAACGGGCAGATACGGAAGGGCTCGCGACGACGGGCCATTTCCAAGTGCTCCGGCCGTGGGCGCTGTTCAACTATGGGGACGAGCGGCTCGCCCCCTGGCCGAAATGGGACACGAGGACACCGGAGGAACGCGAGGCGCAAGCCGAGGCCGAGGTGCTCGAGGCGCGGCGGCGGGCGGACGTGGCGAAGGCGGAGGCGGAGGCGCGGCGAGCGGTCGCGGAGGCGAGGAAGGCTGAGACGGCCGCGGAGGCAGAGGCGGCGAGGCTCCGGGCCGAGGTGCTCGGGCGGTTCGCGGAAGCGGTCACGGTGCTCGAAGGGGGGAAGATGGCGGGGAGGGTCGACCTCGGCGCGCTGGCGAAGGACTTCGGCGTGTCGCTCGTGGTCGACGACGACAAGAACCAGCCAGGAGCGGGCGACACCGCGTAGAGGGCGCGATGTCACCCGACAACATGGTTAGTAGCGCGAGCGTTTACGCCGGCGGCCAAGCGGGGCACCGCATCGACGTGCGGGCGAGCGCGGTGGATGGGCGCGCCGCGGAAGAAGGCGCCTCTCCCACCGGCACGGCGGGTGGGCTCGCTTTTTTGGTGGAGTGGGTAACGGGCGACAGGACCGCTTGCGGCCTGCTCTGGTTCGTACGGGAAACGTCATAAATCGACCGTCCTTTCCGTGGTGATGGGCTAGGAAAACGGCCTGCGGTCGACCTCGACGCTTGACTGAAAACCCGCAACATGGCAGGATTTTCGCGCAGTTGTCGTATGCTTCGGGTCGACTGAGGCGGCGACGCGGGCCGAGGGTGCTACCAACACCTTCGGCCCGTTTTGTTACGGGTTGTTCGGGGACGCGTTCTACATTGGATGGGCTCCGTCGACGCGACAGCGCTTGTCGCGGCCGACCATCCGTATGTACTCCCGGACAATCGCTAGCGCAAGAATTGTTTTAGCAATCGATCGCACAGTTGACAAGTGACAAGTACCAAATAGTACCTGGGTTTTGCGAAAGAGATCAATCTGAGGGGTAAGGTGACGACCTTTCGGAAAGGTCACGAGTAGGAACCTAGGTTTTTGACAATCCTTTTGATTATTTGTTCGATAACGGCGCTTAGCCTAAGCGGCGCAGCGCCTTGGAATATCATATTCCTTGGCCATCGACGCCTTATGACTCTTGAAGAGCCTCAAACCCACAAGCGAGTCCCATGCCGGCTTATGATAAGTCGCTTCTGTAACGGTTATGATGGCGCGCCATACTCGATAATTGTTGTGGACCAATGTGGGTATAGGTAGGCGGGTGGGCTTCTGCCGAAACGGCCGTAAAGTTTCCGCCGATGGCCCATTTGCGGCGCTGGGTAGGGCTTTCGTGTCGGCCCTTCAGCCATGCCCCGGACCTCTCGCGCCACCCTCCGCCTCGTCGACCTCTCCGGTGATCCCCCCGGCGAAGTCCTCCTCTTCCGCGCGGGCGTGAACAAGTCCTACAAGGGCCTCCTCCTCTTCGATGAGGAAGCCGCGCGGCGCGTCTTGGCAGACTTCGAGGCGCACGGCGCCGAGCTCTTCTTCGACTACGACCACGCATCCCTTTTCGGCTTCTCGAAGGGCATGGGCGAGGCGGCCGCGTGGTTCCGGCCCGAGGTTCGCGAGGGCGCGCTCTGGGCGGTCGATATCCGCTGGACCGAGGAGGCCGGGGAGAAGGTCAGGGCGCGGAAGTATCGCTACATCTCGCCCGCGGTCGATTACGAGCTCGATAGCAACCGGATCACGCGGCTGATCAACGTCGCGCTGACGAATCTACCCGCTTCGCACGAGCTTCCGCCGCTGATGGCGGCTTCGCAGGGAGAAAAAGGCATGCTGGAAGGCGCGCTCGCGCATATCGCCTCGGCGCTCGGGCTCGATCCCGACACGGCGACCGAGGACGACGTGATCAAGGCATTCGATGATCACATGGCCGAGGACGGCGGCGGGGACGAGGGGGACGACGCGTTAAAGGATAGCGACGCGGCGGTGGCCCTCGCGCAAATCCGCACGCTGACCGGGAAGGCGACGACGCGCGAGGCGCTCGCGGCGGCGGCCGAGGAGCTGCGAGCGGGGCGCGCGGCGGCTGTTGAGGACGAGATCGGGGCGCTCGTGGATCGCGGCGTCGCGGCGAAGCTCATTCCCGAGGCGGGCCGCGAGGCATTCGTGAAGCTCGGCAGGAAGGACCTCGACGCGCTGCGGGAGCTCGTGGGGGCCGCGGGCGAGGACGGCGGGCGGGAGAAGCCGAAAGGTGATCCCCCGAAGGGCGATCCCCCGAAGAAACCCGCGGCAAAGCCCTCGCCTCCGGCGACGCGGTACCAGCAAGCGACCCTTTCGGCGCGCACGCGTCGGAATGGGGAGTTTGATCTTCAGGTGGCGAAAACGCTGCGGATCGATCCCGCGGCGATGGACGAGGGCGACGATTGAAGGAGGAGCAGGGCCATGGTCCGCGACGTGAAGCGATACGGGATCGGCGTCTGCGTCGAGAGGCTTGCGCCCGGCATGAAGGCCGGCGCGGTGATCGAGGAAGGCAATATCGTCTGCGTAGATGCCTCGGGCTACGCGCTCGAGGCGCTCGAGGCGGCGGAGCTCCGCCCGGTCGGGCGGGCCTGCGAGACGAAGGACAATAGCGCTGGGCAGGACGGCGCCGAGCGGATCAATTGCGAGCCGGGGACCTTCCTCCTCCAGAATTCGAGCGGGCCGGATGCCGTCACGATGGCCGATTTCCTGAAGGACGTCTTCCTGGTGAACGGGGGCCGGGTGGCGAGGACGAGCGGCGGCGGGAAACGCTCGGTGGCGGGAAAGATGATGGGGCTCGACGGGGGCCGCGTGGCGGTCTCCATCGGTCCGCGGTGACACGATGACGAGCGAGGGCTTTCGATGATCATCACGCGTTCAAGCCTTCGGGCGATGTTCAAGGGCTTTCAAGTCCTGTTCAAGAGCGGAATGGGCATGGCGGAGCCGTGGGGCTCGAAGGTCGCCCGCACGCTCCCGAGCACGGGCGAGGAGGAAACCTATTCGTGGTTGACCGCGATCCCGGGCCTGCGGCATTGGGTCGGGCCGCGTGTGGTCGAAAACCTCCGCTCGCGGTCCTTCACGATCAAAAACAAGCCCTTCGAGAAAACCCTCGGTGTCGAGCGGGAGAAGATCGAGGACGACAAATATGGGATGTACGGCGATTATGCGAGCCTCCTCGGGCAGCAGGCCGCGAAGCATCCCGACGACTGCATCGCGCCGATCCTCCTCTACGGGGAGCAGGCGAGTTACCTCGATCCCCTCGTCGGGCCGGTCTCCCTCGTCGTCTACGATGGGCAACCCGTGTTCTCCGAGGTGCATCCGATCGATCAAGACGATCCCGATTCCCCCGTCCAGGCGAACTATTACCCCTCGGGGATGGCCCTCACCCCCGAGAATTACGAGCTCGTCCGCGCGAACATGCGGTCCCTCGTCGATGTCAACGGCCGGCGCATCGGGATCAAGCCCGATACGCTCATCGTGAGCCCCCAGAAGGAGGGTACGGCGAAGCGGATCGTGGAAGCGGAAACAATCGCTCGCGGTGGCGCGCAAGAGGACAACGTGAATCAGGGGACGGCCGAGGTGCTCGTGATTGATGAGCTGAGCGACGCGCCCGGGGTGTGGTTCCTCGCCATGCTCAAAAATCAGTTGATGCGGCCGATCATCTGGCAGGAACGGCAGAAACCACGGTTTCAGGCGCTCATGAACGGGAGCGAGTACGCCTTCGTAAATAACCAGTATCTCGCGGGGGTCGACTGCCGGGGCAATGCCGCGCCGGCCGTCTGGCAGAGCATCGCGAAGTGTCGCCCGTAGGGCCGGAGGAAGGACGATGATCATCGTTACGTGTGTTCCGCCTCCCGGTTATGACTCGTACCGCTGCGGGTGGCGCGAGGAGGACCGGGACGGGAAGACGGTCCGGATTGGGCTCTGCTGGAAGGCGGGGGCAACCGAGCTCCCCGACGACGCGTTGACGCGCGAGCAGATCGCAATGTTGAAGCGTGATCCCGGCAAGCGGATCACGGTGCGCGAGCTGCCGGGCGTCGAGCATGGGCGCGATACGCGCGGAAAGGCAGCAGGCAAGGCGCCGAAGGAGAGCGGCGAGGAGAAGGGTCCGAGCTCGGGGACGACGGGGGAGCCGTGAACGTGTACGCCACGCTATCGCAACTCTACGCGCTCGGCGTGAATGCGGCGGCGCTTGCGCGCGTGCCTGTCGCGGATCAACTCGAGGGGCTCGAAGCCGCTTCGCGTAAGGTCGATACGTACCTCGCGGACCTCCACCCTCCGCTGGCTGTCTTCACGGGGGCGATCGTGGAAGCCACGGCGGCGATAGCGGCTTACATGCTCATGAGCGCGTCGGGATTCGATCCCGAGCACGACGACTCGAAGAACCTGCGGCAAAGGTATCTCGACCAAATCCACTGGCTCGAAGGGCTCGACGGCGGGAAAAAGCTCCCGGGCGTGGTGGGGCAATCGGGGGCGGGAGGGCGGCGGCTCGGGCCGCGGGTGCGTGCGGCGGAGTTGCGGGGCTGGGAACGCGGATGGCGAGGAGGGCGGCGGCCATGAAGATGTCACGCGTTGCGGGTCGCGGGCTGCGCGAAATGGCCAAGGGGCTTCGAGGTCTCTCGAACGGCTCGCATCAAACGGACCTGCAGAAGACCCTCGGGCGCGAGGCCGTGGAGCTCGTGCGTGATGGCATCGAATCCGGGCGCTCGCCCGATGGGGACGCCTGGCCAAAGCGCGCGGGGGATGGCGCGCTCGCGTTGCAACCGCTCGCGGCGCACGTCGAGTATCGTCCGCTTCCGCCAAACCCCTTCGAGTGTGCGGTCGAGGTGCGGGTGAATCACTGGACCGCGCATTTCGCGCAACGGGGAACGCTCCAGC
Source organism: Polyangium sp. (in: bacteria) (assembly GCA_031374535.1). Classification (GTDB taxonomy): domain Bacteria; phylum Myxococcota_A; class Polyangia; order Polyangiales; family Polyangiaceae; genus Polyangium. Next base: position 4,237 of record JANMGF010000598.1, on the reverse strand, counting down.
ATGGGGTCGTCCATAACCCCGAGCGGCCGCTCGTTCCGGATGGGCAACCTCCTCCGGGGTGGATTGCACGCATCCGCGCGGGGGTGGGCGTGGCTTTCTCCGCGGCGGTGCGGCGTGCGATGGGGGGCGACTGATGGGCGGCTGGGACGAAACCGCGCTCGGGAGCTTCGCGAAGGAGCTTCATGCGAAAATGAACGTCCAGGGCCTCGATCTCGCGATCGGGAAGGACGAGGGGCGCGCGCTCGCGTCGCCCGCGCGGCTGATTGTCTCGGTGCCTGAACACGAGGACCTCGAACCTCCGGCGCAGCAAGGCGGCGCGGGGAAACACGTCTGCGAGGACCGCGTGATCGAAGCGACGTTCACGATATGGGGGAGCTCGCCTGCGGACGCGGAAGGCGTCTACCTTCGCCTCGTGCAATCGGTGCGGGAGCTCGGGGTGAGCCGGCGAGCGCGGGGATATGGGCGCGTTCAGTGGATGGCGGGCGCGGGGCGCGCTGGCTCGGCGGGGGTTAAGGTGGTCGTTCCCATGTCGATCCGCCTCCCTGTGGTGGATGTCGATTTGCGGCACGCGTTGATCCTGAAAGCATCGGTCGAGGGGGAGATTTCCTTGCCCGATGGCTCGAAACGTGAGGGGTTCTGATGCCAAGCGCTGAAATTACCTTTACCGAATACGGGCCGGCGAGCGAGCCTGCATCGGCGGCGCGTGTGGTCGCCAAGGTGGGCGTTTGCTCGGCCGGCTCGAAGAAAACCGTTTATGCGTTCGATGTACCTTCTCCCGTCGCGAAAGCGCTCGGCGAGGGGCCGCTGGCGGAGGCGACGGCGCAAGCGGTCCGCGTCTCGAAGCAACGTACGCTCGCGGTTCCCATCGAGGCGAGTATTCCGGGGGCGCTCGGGCCGCTGGCGCAATCGGGAGCGGGGCCGGCGCTCGTGCTGTTCGGCACTCCGACGGATTCGGCGGCGGTGCGTGTGCGGATCACGAAAAGCGGGCCGCAAGGGGTCGGGCGGTTCCGCGTCTCGATCTCGGGGACGGCGGCGGGCGCGCAAGTGGTTCCGCGGTTCGGGACGGAGCTCGTGATTCCCACGCGAAAGGCCGCGGAGGTGACCGGAACGCGGGATCTGTCGCGGCTCGCGTATGCTAAACCGGCGATCATCCGCGGGGACAAGGATCTCGGGGCCTCGGGGCTGTATGGGCCCGGGGGCTTGCTCGATGGGAAGAGCATCGACACGAAGATCCACGGCGCCGAGGTGTCGTGCGTACTCGAGGCGCCGAAGGACGGCGCGGCGCTGCTCGATCAACTCTCGAAGGCGTTCGCCGCGTGCGTGTTCTCGCTCGGCGCGGGCGCGCGGCTCGTGTGGTCGACGCAAGCTATCGGGAAGGCGGCGACGATCGAGCTCCTCGGCGGCTCCGCGCTCGGCGCGCTTGGCCTGGTGGTCGGCGTGAAGCACGGCGAGGCGGGGGACCTCGACGGGTCGACGATCGATTTGCAGGAAGACACGGGCGACGCGCAAAGCTTCAAATTCGATGATCCGCCCGCTGATCCTGCGGCCGTCGTCGCGGTGCTCGGGAAGGCGAACAATGTGGCGGCGTCGCTGGTAGCTCCGGCCTCGAAGTTGCGGCTTTCGAGCAAAACAATCGGCGAGGGGTCGAGCCTCGTAATCCTCGGCGGGAGCGCGTGCGAGCTGCTCGGCCTTCCTAAGACGGTCGCGAAGGGGCGCGAGGCGGACCATAAGATCCCGGGCGTCGGCGTGACGATCCAGTTTCCGATCGGGGCCTTCGTCAAAGATACCGAATACGCCTTCGCCTGCGATTCGCCGGGCTTCTCCATTGAGGCCGTGCTCGAGGCGATCGACAAGCTCGTCCACGTAAAAGCGGATTTCCGGATCCTGCATGTCGTCGGGGAGCTCGCGGACGCTGCCGAAACGCGGGCCCTGGCTGAATCGCTCGACTCGAAGATCGCGGAACTCGAAGCCTTGAAACGGCCGATCGTCGCGATCCTCGGCGCGCCTCTCGGCGAGTCGGACGAAGCGCTCGCGGGAGTCTTCGAGGGCTTCGTCTCGCGGCGCGTGTGCGTGTGTGCGCGGGGCGCGTGGCTCCGCGGGGGAACGCTGCAAGGGTCGTTCTTGCGGTCGCAATCGTGGGCGGCGGCGTATAAGGCGGCGGCGGTGCGGTTCTCGTCGGACCTCGGGAACCACGATGATGGGCCGTTGAAGGAGGTCGATGCGCTCCCGGTGGACGAGGGGCTCGCGACGGTGAAGCTCCGGGCGGCGCGGTTCACGGTCATGGATACGAGCGGGGGAAACGTGTATTTCGCTCGCGGGCTCACGATGGCGGCCGAACGGAGCCGATATAGGGACCTGAATATCACGCGCGTGATGATCGAGGCATACCTCGCGGCGCAGCCGATCCTCGATAACGAGATCAACAACGATCCGCCTCTCAACGATGACGGGACCCTGGAGACGAATACCGCGGGGGCCATCGATCGAGCGGTGGCGAATGCCCTGGCAAGCGCTCTCATGCCCGAGCACGCGAGCGCCGTTCGGGCGCGCGTCATCCGCACGGACAACATCTTCGAGACGAATTTCCTCCGGGCGACGATGACGGTTGTCCCTCGCGGGCAAATCTACGGGGTTTCGGCCGAGCTCGGGCCGGGCCTCCTGACCGAGGACGAGGAGGAGGGCGGCTGACATGGGCCATACCATAACGACCCCTCGCGGCGAGTTCGCGCATGATGACTTGACCGTCACGGCGATTTTGCACAATGGCAAGCGACACACGTTCACCACGTGCTCGTCCATTACCTACGGCAATGGCCTGTCCTCGAGCACCGTCGGCGGGACGCAACCCGGGCCGAAGGCGCACGGCGGGAGGAAGGCCGAACCGAAGTGCGAGCTGGAGATTTCCCGCGGGGAAGAGGACGAGCTGCGGGGAAAGCAGGGGGACGGGTGGATCTATCGGACGGTCGATCTGCAAATCGTCTATTCGCTGCCGGGCCGGCCGGACATCATCGATCGCGTGGAGACGTGGCTTCCCCTGGGGGATGAAACCTCGTCGCAAGCGGGGGATCCCTCGATGACGAAGCTCGAAGGGAATTGCCTCAAGGTCATCAAAAACGGGATCGATCCTTTCAAGAAACCAAGGAGCTGAACGAAAATGCGCAAGCTGACGGACGAGGTGCGGGCGGAGCTGCGGCGGATGCACGGCGGGGATCTGCGGCTCATCGAGGTCGAGGATCGCGAGGGCCTCGCGGTCGTGGTGAAGGCTCCGACGCGAAAGGCGTGGTCGGCGGCATTCGATGGGCTCTCGAAGCCTGCCGGGCGCCCGGATGCGCTCCACAACCTGCTGATCGATTGCGTGGTCTGGCCCGATACGGCGGCGCTCTCGGCGGTGCTCGAGGAAGTTCCTGCGCTGTCTGAACTCGCCTGGCCCGTCCTGGCGGAGCTTGCGGGGGCGCCCGAGGAGGAGCTGCAAACGATCCCGCTCGCGAAGCTCGGCTCCGACGACTGGCTCGCCCTCGCGGCGGCGGGTCTGGCGGAGGCGAGGTGCGCCGAACTCGCGGCGGAGGCGCGCGGATCCTCGCAACGCGTGGCGGTGCGGGTGCCGACGGGGCTTTGGTTGCTGAAGTGCCCGAGCTCCTCGCAATACACGGCGTCGCGGCGCATGACTGCGCAAGGCAAGGTCTTCGACGGGCTCTATCGGCTGTCGCTCAACGCGATCGAATGGCCGACGAGTGAAGCGGTGGCGGCTGTCTTCGAGCGTGCGCCGGGGCTCGCGAGTGCGGTCGGGGAGGTGGTGATGGATCTGGCCGGCGCGGGGGCAAAGCTTCGCGTGGGGGGGATCTAAGCCTGCTGCGACAGGCGCGAACGGATCCGAGCCTGGTCGCGGACGGGCTCCTCGAGCTCTGCGGCGCGGACGGCGACTCCGAACCGGCGCGCGCGGCGGCGCTCATGATTGCGGCGTTTCTTCAGTCGAACATCAAGTGGTCTGATCCATGACGGTATCGGAAAAGGTCGTTCTTCGCGAAGATGTGGCGCGGCCCGCGGCGAAAGCGGCGGCGAGCGTGGAACGCCTTGCGGGCGCGCTGGGCGGGCTCGGGTCTGTGAACGTGGACGCGGGTGCGGCGGCGAAGATCGAGCGCACGGCGAAAGCGGCAAGCGCGGCGCAGGACAAGGCAACCGAGGCGGCGAAACGGGCGGCGGCGGTGCGGGAGGCCGCGACGAAAACGGAGGGAAAGGC
>JANMGF010001202.1:0-2921 GCA_031374535.1 Polyangium sp. (in: bacteria) | reverse complement strand
CCGCTCCCCGTCGTCATGCCGGAGGGGTTTTACAAGGAACAACCTTTCCACCTCTGCGAGCCCATGAAAAGCGAGCAGCTCCACGTCGACGTCGACGGCCGGCTGAACCTCTGCTGCCAGCACGCGGGCGTGCCGAGCGCGGGCCCGCCCCGCGACGTGGCCGGCGACCTCGGCGCGATGAGCCTCGTCGACGCCCACCGCCGCCTGCTCGGCATCATCCGCGAGACCGAGATGGCGAAGCTCGATGCCCTCACGAAAGGTCCGCTCGAGACGTGGGATCATTTTCCCTGCAACTGGTGCATGAAGCACTTCGACAAACCCCACTGGACGGACGAGGGCGCGGACGGGCCCGCGGCTCACCGCGAACGGTGGCGCGGCGCCTGGGCCAAGAAAACCCTGCCCGTCGTGCGGTAGCGCCGGAGCGTGCTTTGCCCCTGCCCTGGCACAAGCGCCTCCGGCTCGACGCCGACGCGATCACGCTCCGGCTCCGGCTCGCGCGCCTCGTCCGCAAAAGCAGCCTGCCCGATCTGCTCGACGCGCTCTCCCGGGAAACCATCGATCCCGCGCCGCTCGAGGTGGTCGACGCCGCCCTCGCCCGCGCGAGCGCCGTGGCCGAGCGCCTCCCCTTCGTCCCCGACACCTGCCTTTACCGTTCGCTCGCGTGTTTTTCGCTCCTCCGCCGCGCCGGCCACGCAGCGCGCTTCGTGATGGCCGTGGCCAAGCCACAGGCTCCCGGCGCCGAGATCGAGGGCCATGCGTGGGTCGAGCTCGACGGCGCGCCGCATGGCGAAGAGCTGGACCCGGGCCTCGTCGTGACGTACGCGTACCCCGAGGATCCCGGAAGAGGCCCCTGATGAGTGATCCGCGCCTGCCCAGACCCAACCCCGAGGTGCTCTTCACCGAGCTCGACGACGGCACCGGCGTGCTGCTCCACCTCGGCACGAAGTTCTATTTCACGCTCAACGCGACGGCCGTGATCGTGTGGAAATCCCTCGTCGAAGCGCAGATCGCCGAGGACACGATCGCCTCGCGGATCACCACGATCTTCCGCGTCGATCGCGAGACCGCCGCGCGTGACGTGGAGAGCGTGCTCGGCGAAATGCTCGCCGACGGCCTCGTGCTCCCGCCCGCACGCTGAACGATCGATGCAAACCGCTTCGCTTCACGGCGTCGAGATCGCCTGGACGCGGCAAGACGACAACGTGCCCGATCTCGTCACGGATCTCGGGCTCTCCGGCATCACCGGCGACACGAGCCCGAGCCGAGGCCGCATCGAGATCACCCTCCGCCACGGCGATACGAGCTCTGTCGGCGATCCCGCCGCGGACGGCGCGAAGCCCTCGTTTTACCAGGGAATCGTGAAGGCCTACGCCCCGCCGCCCGGCGCTCCCCGAGGGTTCGTCCTCTGGGATCAACGCACGCGCGTCCACGTCCACGAAGGCGGCGGCCGCATCGAGGTCGACTACGGCGGCGAGGAGGTCGTGACCGGCTCGGCCCGCGCCACGCTGGAGATCGCGGTAGCCCTCGCCCTCCGCGATCGAGGCTTCTTTCACGTCCACGCCGCGGCCGTCCTGCACCCGTCCCGTGGCCCCGTGCTGCTCGTCGGCGCCTCGGGCGCGGGCAAAACGACGGCCACGATCGCGCTCGTCGAGGCCGGATACGGCTTCATCGGCGACGACGCGCTCTTGCTCGACGAAACACGGCTCTGCTCCTTCCCGCGCCCCTTTCACCTCGGCCCCGCGACGCTCGCCGCCTTCCCGCGCCTGGAACCGTTCACGCGCCCCACGGAAGGGCGCGGGGACAAACGACAGCTCGACCCGGCCCTCGCCTTCCCCGGCCGGCACCACGCGACCTCTCCCGCCCCGGTCCTCGCGCTTTACCCGCGCATCGAGCGCGAGGGACCGACCCGGATCGAGCCCTTGCCTGCTGCTGACGCGCTCGGCGAGCTCATCGGCCAGAGCGGGGGGCTCGTGATCCGCGATATCCCACGAAAACACGAGCACCTCGCCCTGCTCACCCGCCTCACGAACGGCGCCCGCCACGCCGAGCTTTGTCTGGGCCGCGATCTGCTCGCCGATCCGTCGATCCTCGCGCGCGTGCTCGACGCCGCCTTCACGGCGCGTCCCTCCTGACGAACCGCGCCTCGCCGCGGGTCAGGGGAAAAAGGCCGCGCAGCAGCCGAACTGGATGTCGCAAGGGAAGACGTCGGACGGGCTGTCGCATTTCCCGACCTGCATGCCATTGAGGGAACAAAGACAAACCGCCCCGCCGGGCTGCCCGAAACACTCGGCCTGGACGGGGTTATCCTGGCACGTGCCCGCGCACGAGCAGGAGCCGTCGGGGCCGCCGCTGCACTCGCCGCCGATACACCCGCCGCCTCCGCCGCTCGTCCCGGTCGACGAGCCCACCGTCGTGTTCGTCCCTGTGCTGCTGGTGGTGGTGCTGTTGCTGCTGCTCGCGCCGCCCTCGCCTCCGCTGCCGTCCGCGTCGATGACCACCTTGCCGCCACAAGCCCCGAGCCCCGCGAACAAAAGCGCCGCGATCCCCACCCAGCCAAGCTTCGTCCGTTGCATGCGGCGCATCGTACTCCGGACGGATGGGGCCGGCGAGGGGACGGAAAACGCGGGGGGCGGGGTTCGTCTCGGCGAGCGAAGCCGAGGCGCGGGCGCATTTCTGCGCTAGGATGGGCCCACGCTTCGTGCTCCTGGAGACGCTCCTCGCCCAGCTCCTCACCGCGCCCGCGCCGGCGTCCGCGCCTCCCATGGCCACGCCGCCGGCTGTCGTTTGTCCTTCGGGAACGCGGCTCGTCGAGGGGACCCATTACGAGAACGTGCAGCGCCTCTGCACCACGTGGCGCGTCGGCCACTGTTATGCGTTCCTCCCCGGCCTGCTCGCGCAGGAGCCGAGCGCGACGCCCGTGC
>JANMGF010000594.1:0-5410 GCA_031374535.1 Polyangium sp. (in: bacteria) | reverse complement strand
CCTCGATGTCCGACGAGTGCATCACGATGACGCGGCGAGGGAGCTTGCCCATGCCCGTCGTCGGCCGGAGCGTGATCTCACGCGCCTCGTTCGGCCGATCCCCGCGGTAGAGCGAGACTTTCGCGCTGTCGCCCTGGAGATCGAGCCCCTCGTAGTCCTCGCGCGCGATGCGAGCCGTGCCCGGCACGATGTCGCGCAGATCCCGCAGCGGATCCTGAGCGTCCGAGGCCACCGCGAACTCCATCCGCACGCGCTCGAGGATGATCTCGGGCGGCGTGTAGTTGCCCTTCGACTTGCTCTCCTTCTTGCCCTCGCGATCGCAGACGTGCCCGAGCACGACGCAGGTCTGGTACGGGTGCGGGAACGAACGCGTGTGCGAGAGGCCGAGGGACTTCTGCGTCTCGGCGTCGAACACGAGCGTCGAGATCATGAGCAGCGAGTAGAACCAGCCGCGGGTCTGATCGATCGCCTCGCTGATGAAGTCGGCCGGAAAGGCGCGGTCGAACTTCTCCTTGGAGCCTTCGGCGTGCGGGAAACCCCACTGCGCGAAGGGCATGGCGCCGCTGTCGAACCAGGCGTCGATGACCTCGGGGACGCGCTGCATCTCGGCGCTACACGTCGGGCACGGGAAGACGACGCGGTCGATCCACGGCTTGTGGACGAGGAGGTGATCGTTGAGCTTCGGATCGACCTTCTTCGCCTCGTGGAAGTGATCGAAGGCGCGCGGGTTCAGCTTCTCGATCTCGGCCACGGACGCGGGCGCGTGGCGGTGTTCGGGGTTCGCCGTGCACACCCACACGTTGAGCGGCGTGCCCCAGTACCGCTCGCGCGAGAGGGCCCAGTCGACGTTGTTCGCCAGGAAATCACCGAACCGGCCCGTCTTGATGTGATCGGGGAGCCAGTTGACGGTCTGGTTGTTCTCGATCGCCTTGTCGATCAGCGCCGTCGTGCGGATGTACCAGGCCGGGCGCGCGTACTGGATGAGCGGGTCGTCGTCCGAGCGCCAGCAGAACGGGTACTCGTGGCGGTAGAGCTCGGCGTGCACGAGCTTGCCGGCTTGCGTGAGGTCCTTCTGCAGGTCCTTGTCGCTGTCCTTCACCCAGCGGCCCGCGTACTTGCCCATCTCGTCGATGAACGTGCCGTCGGGCTTCACCGCGCAGAACGGGGTCGCGATCGTCTTGCCCGCCGTGAGGAGCTGGCGATGGGCGCTGTAGTCGTCTTCGCCGAAGGCCGGCGCGATGTGGACGATGCCGGTGCCCGCGTCGAGCGTGACGAAATCCGCGGCGACGACCGCGTGCACGGCCTCGTACGCCGCGGCCTCCTGGGCGAAGAGATCGAAGGGCGGGACGTACTTCTTGCCGACGAGCGCCGATCCCTTGGTGCTCGAAAGAACGGGCAGATCCCGGCCGAGCTTTTTCGCGAGCGACTCGCGTAGCCCCGCGGCCACGACGAGCTTGCGATCCCCCGCGTCGACGACGACGTACTCGAAGTCCGCGCGCACGGCGGCGTACATGTTCGAGGGCAAGGTCCAGGGGGTCGTCGTCCAGACGCAGAGCGACGTCGTGGGGTCGTCCACGAACGGGAACGCCACGAAGACGCTCGGGTCGTCGACGGTCTTGTACCCCTGGCCGACCTCCGCGCTGGAGAGCGCCGTCCCGCCTTGCGCCCACCACCAGACGACCTTGTGCCCCTGGTAGAGCAAGCCCTTCTCGTAGAGCTTCGAAAGCGCCCACCAGACGCTCTCGACGTAGCTCCGGTGGTAGGTGACGTACGCGTCGGGCAGGTCGACCCAGAAGCCGATCTTGTCGGTGAGCTTCTCCCAGGCGTCCGTGTACCGAAAGACGCTCTCGATACACCGCGCGACAAAAGGCTCGACGCCGTACTTCTCGATGTCGGCCTTGCCGTGGATGCGTAGCTCCTTCTCGACCTCGACCTCGACGGGCAGGCCGTGCGTGTCCCAGCCGGCTTTGCGGGGCACGTCATAACCACGCATGGTCTTGTAGCGAGGGAACACGTCCTTGACGGCGCGGGTCAGGACATGGCCGTTGTGCGGCATGCCGTTCGCCGTGGGCGGGCCCTCGTAGAAGACGAACGTGCCCTTCGAAGGGCCCGTGGCGCGCGTCTCGGCCGAGAGCGTCTTCTGGAAGATGCCCTCCCTCTTCCAGAACGCGAGGATCTCGGCCTCGTCCCTCGGGAAATCGAGATCGGGCCTTACGGTCTTGAAGAGGTTCTCGGAGGGGTCGCGGCCAGCCATGATGGGCAGGCGCTTAGCACGTTTCGCCCCGAAAGTGCGTCAGGGCGAGGCGGAGGGAGCCGGGGCGCTCGGCGAGTCGAGCTCTTGACGAGCACGGGCGGCGAGTCGGCTCGAGGGGTAGCGGGCGACGAGGAATCGCAGGGTGGCGATACGCGCGTCCTTGTCGCCCCGCTCGCGGAACTGCTCGGCGAGCTGGTAGAGCGCGTCCTCGGCGGGCTCCTCCATCACCTTCTCGGGGTCGGGATCCCGGGCGCATTGAAACGGAGCGGTGGCGAGGGATCCGAGAAGCAAGGCCCGAGCCGGGGCGCGGAGGAGGGGAAGGAGCACGGGGGCATCGTGGCCGGGCCGATTCCGCTGTCAACGCTCGCGGAGGGGGAGAGCGTCTCGACGCACGCACAACCGAGGACCCGCCGGTGCGGCCCCCGGGTCCGGTGGTCTTGCCAAACGTCACGCGAGAGCATTGAAATCACGGTCGTTTTCGATTGTCGCGGGGCGCCGGTGTTGCCGGGTACGTGGCGGAACGGGGGTGGGGCGCGGCGCGGGCGAGGACTCGAGACCTCAGTCGTGCAGGGAGTACTGCCGGGAAGCATCACGCCGGAGGGGACGGAGAACGAGATTTCCCTCGATCGTTTGTGGTCCGCCTCCGGCACAGTCCGTGTATAGGTGACTGGAGCGTCCGCTGCGGCCGTAGAGGTACGCGCTACGCGGCCGACACCCTCGGATCACTCCAGGGCGACGGCATCCGTCGAGCCTTCCTTTGGCGGACTCCGACACGATACATCGAGAGGTCAATCAGGCGATGCGAACTTCCAAGGGATATAGAGGGCTGCTCTGCGCGGCAGTGCTGGGGTCGATCGCGGGCGTCGCCGCGCCGGCGGCTGCAGACGATCTCGCCATCAACCGATTCTACCCCGCCCCGGCCGGTGATCGGCTCTTCGGCGCCCAGTCAGCCTTCGTGAACGGCGATCTCACGCCGCACGCCGCGCTCATCGTCGACTACGCGCACAACCCCCTCGTGCTCCGTCGGCGGAGCACGGACGAGGCGCTCGGAGCGGTCGTGAGCAACCAGCTTTATCTGCACCTCAACGGATCGATGGCGCTCTTCGAGCGGCTCCTCCTCAACGTCGACGTGCCCGTCGCGCTCTTCCAGAACGGCGAGAACCCCACCAACACGCTCGGCATCACGTCGCCCAGCGGGGCGGACTTCGGCGATCTGCGCCTCGGCCTGCGCCTGCGCGTGCTCGGCGACTACGACAGCCTGTTCCAGCTGGCGATCGGCGGCTACGTCTGGTTGCCCACCGGCACCGGCGCGTTCGTCACGGACGCCACCGCGCGCGGCCTGCCGCAGGTGATCCTCGGCGGTATGCACGACCGGTTCGTGTACTCCGTCGCGATCGGCCCGGAGATCCGCAAGGATCAGAACTACTTCGACAACGTGCTGCTCGGCACGACGTTCGTCTCCAACGGCGGTATCGGCTTCCTGTTCGGGGAAGAGCGTAACTTCCAGATCGGCCCGGAGTTCAACGTCACCGCGTCGATGCGCGAGACGACCCGGCAGAGCCTCAACGCAGAGGCCCTGCTCGGCGCGAAGTACCGGTTCGCCGAGAGCCTCGAGGCAGGCGTCGCCGTCGGCGCCGGCCTCGCTTCCGGCATCGGTACGCCGGACGTGCGGGTCATCGGCTCGATCGCGTACACGCCGAGGTGGAAGCCGAAGGACACCGACCAGGACGGCATCGTCGACAAGGAGGACGCCTGCGTCGACGTGAAGGGCGTGAAGCACCCGGACTCGAAGAAGAACGGCTGCCCGTCCGATCGCGACGACGACACGATCCTCGACGTGCAGGACGCCTGCCCGGATGTGAAGGGCGTGGCGAGCGCAGACGCGAAGAAGAACGGCTGCCCGCCCGACAGCGACGACGACGGCATCTACGACGACAAGGACGCCTGCCCGGATGTGAAGGGCGTGGCCGACGCGGATCCCGCGAAGAACGGCTGCCCGCCCGACAGGGACAAGGACGGCATCCTCGACGCGCAGGACGCCTGCGTCGACGTCCCCGGCGTCGCCGATCCGGACGCGAAGAAGAACGGCTGCCCGCCCGACAAGGACAACGACGGCGTGTACGACGCGCAGGACGCTTGCCCGGACATCGCCGGCGTCAAGACGAGCGATCCGGCGACGAACGGCTGCCCCGGCGACACGGACGGCGACAAGATCCGCGACGACAAGGACGCCTGCCCGAACGAGAAGGGCGCGGCCGATCCGGATCCGAAGCAGAACGGCTGCCCGAAGGCGGTTCGCGTCACCGACACCGAGGTCATCATCCTGCAGCAGGTGCAGTTCGACACCTCCAAGGCGACGATCCGCAAGGTCAGCGATGCGCTGCTCGACGAGGTCGCGGCCGTGCTCAACGAGCACCCGGAGCTGCTCAAGATCGAGATCCAGGGCCACACCGACAGCCGCGGCTCGAAGCAGCTCAACACGAAGCTCTCGCAGGCGCGCGCCGACGCGGTGAAGGCTGCGATGGTCAAGCGCGGCGTGAGCGCCGATCGCCTGCAGACGATGGGCTTCGGTCCCGATCGGCCCGTGGGTGACAACGCGAACGAGGAAGGCCGCCAGCAGAACCGCCGCGTGCAGTTCGTCATCCTCGAGAAGAAGATGAAGGACGGCTCGATCAAGAAGTTCGAGCCCGCCGCGAAGCAGCTGACCACAGCTGCCGACGGGGCCAAGACCGAAGGGGCCACGGCCGCAGGGGCCAAGAAGGTCGCACCCAAGGCACCCGCGCCTGCCGCACCCAAGGCACCCGCGCCTGCCGCGCCCAAGGCCCCCACGCCTGCCGCGCCCAAGGCCCCCGCGCCTGCCGCGCCCAAGGCCCCCGCTCCCAAGAAGTAACGACGACGAACGGGGCGCGCCGCACACGCGGCCGCCCCGCTCCCACCGCCGGCTCGGAGGCTCGAGAGGGCCTCCGTTCCGTGCTCCTTTTGCCGTGACGACGCGGAAGTCGTCGCGCCTTTCATTGGTACACAAATGGATCTTCAGAGGGTACATCGGTTATGAGACGACACTTGCTTTTGGCAGGTCTCGCGAGCGTCACGGCGCTCGGGATCTGCGCCCAGGAGGCCTACGCCGCGCCGAACGTGCGCGTGCAGGTCGATCAG
>JANMGF010001196.1:0-1180 GCA_031374535.1 Polyangium sp. (in: bacteria) | reverse complement strand
CCGCTCCCGCTCCCGCTCCCGCTCCCGCTCCCGCTTCCGCTTCCGCTTCCGTGGTTCCGCCGCCGCGTCCCGATGATTTCGAGCTCGTCGAGCCGGCGTTCCCCACGTGTCCGGCGGAGATGGTGCGGGTGAAAAAGAGGTATTGCGTGGACCGGTACGAGGCCAGCCTGGTCGACGCGGAGACGGGGCAGGACCTCTCGCCTTATTACGTGCCGTCACGCAAGCAGGCGCTCTCGATCCAGAAGCTCTGGGAGGAGGAGCGGCTCAATACCGGGCCGGAGAAGGCGCGCGAGATCGAGCTGCCGCCGCTGCCGCCCTGGCAATCGCAACGCAGCTTCGAGCCGAAGGCCTTGTCGAGGAAGAGCCGCGTGCCCCAGGGATACCTGACGGGCCCCTTGGCCGCGCTCGCCTGCAAGAAGGCGGGCAAGCGGCTGTGCTCGCTCTCGGAATGGCAAACGGCCTGCCGGGGGGAGGAGGATCGCGATTTCCCGTACGGCGACAAGTACGAGCCAGGCAAATGTAACATCTTCCGCGAGGCCCACCCCGCCGCCGAGCTCCACGGCAATGCGAGCATCGGGCACAGCGATCCGAGGCTCAACACGGTGAAGGCGGGCGACAAACCTTTGTTACGGCGGACAGGCGAGACCCGGGCCTGCACGAGCCGCTGGGAGGGCGAGGGGATCGCCGACATGGTGGGCAACATCGACGAGTGGATCGACGACCCAGAAGGAACCTTCGTGGGCGGGTTTTACGCGAGATCGAAGAAGGACGGGTGTGCGTCGATGGTGCGAGCGCACCCGTTCGATTATTTCGATTATTCGACCGGGGTGCGGTGCTGCAAGGATCTGTAGAGGCTCGACAGAGGGGGCTTCCATGGCGTCGCGCCGGGGCGCGGCGACGGGGCTCTGCCCCGGACCCCGCGGGGGCTATCCGCCCCTCGACCCGGACCAGGGCAGGCCCTGGACCACAACGGAAGAATTGCGCGATGCGCAGTTCTTCCAAAGGCCGGTGGCAAGACCAGAGAGGTTCGTTTCACAGCACGGCGTTGAGCGTTGCCAGCAGAACCGGCGGCGCGGCCGTCTTGGTGGGCAGGGTCGTGGGTGGTCTTGACCGGGCCTGTTCGATGAACTGCGCGTTGCGCAGTTCATCGAGCTTGGGTCCAGCCCCAGGCTGGTCCGGG
>JANMGF010001191.1:0-2289 GCA_031374535.1 Polyangium sp. (in: bacteria) | reverse complement strand
GCGCCTCCTGCGCCCGCCGCTCCGCCTGCGCCCGCCGCTCCGCCTGCGCCTGCCGCTCCACCTGCGCCTGCGGCTCCGCCTGTCCCTGCGGCTCCGCCTGTCCCTGCGGCTCCGCCGTCGCCTCCGGTCCCACCGCCCGCGCCGCCCGCGCCTCCCACGGACGTCCCGCTGCTCGTGCTGGCCGCCCCGCTCACGCCCACGGATCCGCCTTCCGCGCACGAGGCTGCATGGAACGCCGCGAGGCCGAGCCAGGCGGAGGAGACCAGGAGGCCCATCGTGGTGCGAAACGCTCGGCTCGGCATGCGAACCATGAAACACGAATTGGAGTTCGTTGTCCACGAATCAGCCGTTCCTCCACGCATGATTCGAAGAATCGCCGTTCGACTTTTCGTCCCGTACTTCGCGCCTCCGTCTGTGTCGCTCCTCGCGCCCGCACTTTCGCGGGCGCACCCCTCCCCTCCCCGAAGTGGCAGGGTTCGTCGGCGCACGCCCGGCAGCGGCGGCATGGGTGTGGTCCTCGAGGCCGAGCTCACGCGACGCGGCAAGTTGCCCGTCGCCGAGGCCGTGGACCCCGTGCTCGAGGTGTGCAAGGGCATCGCGGCGGCGCACGCGCAGGGCCTCGTGCACCGCGACATCAAGCCCGCGAACCTCTTCCTCGCCGAACGTCCGCTCCGCCGGCCCGTCCCCGCGGCGCACGCGCGGGCGGGGCCCTCACGGAGGGCGCTTGCCAGTGACGGGCGCGCCCTCGGCGTACTCCTTCAGCTTTCGATAAAGCGTCGCGACGCCGATCCCGAGTCTGGTAGCGGCCTCCTTGCGATTGCCCTCCGCGGCGGCGAGGGTCGCGAGGATGTGCGCGCGCTCGACCTCCGCGAGCGTGCGCGCGGACGAACCCCCGCTGCTCGGCCTCGCCTTGGACGGCCCCCCGATCTCGGGCGGCAGATCGGCGACCTCGATCGTCGGGCCCTCCGAGAGGATCCGCGCCCGTTCCATGGCGTTGACGAGCTCGCGCACGTTGCCTGGCCAGGCGTGCTCGAAAAGCGCCCGACACGCCGCTTTGCCAATCTCCTTCGGCGCCTCGCCCTCCCGCGCCGCTGCCTCCGCGACGAGCCTCCGCGCGATCGGCAGGATGTCCTCCGTCCGCTCCCGGAGCGGCGGGATCGCGACCTCCACGACCCGCAATCGGAAATAAAGATCCTGCCGAAAATGTCCCTCGGCCACGGCCCTCGCGAGGTCCCGGTGCGTCGCGGCCACGATCCGCACGTCGATCGGGCGCGTCCGATTCTCGCCCACCCGCCGCACCTCGCGCTCCTCGAGCACCCGAAGGAGCTTCGCTTGCATGGTCGTGGGGATCTCGCCCACTTCGTCGAGGAAAAGCGTGCCTCCGCGCGCCGCCTCGAAGAGCCCGGGACGATCGGCCACGGCCCCGCTGAACGCGCCTTTCACGTGCCCGAAGAGCTCACTCTCGAGCAGGCTCTCCGGCACCGCCGCGCAGTTGATCGCGACCATCGGCCCCGCCACGCGCGGCGACGCGTCGTGCACGAGGCGCGCGAGCCGCTCCTTGCCCACGCCACTCTCGCCGAGGAGCAGCACCGTCGCGTTCGTCCGGGCGACCCTCCGCACCATCGCAAGGACGCCCCGCATGGCCTCGCTCCGCGCGACGAGCCCCGGGACCTCCGCCTCGTCGTCGCTCGTCTCGCGGACCGAAAGGAGCCGCTCGGCGCGAAGCAATCGGCCCTCGGCGCGGCGCAGGGCCCGCTGCACGTGCCGCAGCGACTCGTCGAGGCAATCGGTCTCGTAAAAGGGCAGGTGTGGCTCGATCGCCTCGCCCCACTCCTCGCGGCTCCGCCCGACCATCCGGCAAACCACATCGCCTTTCCCCCGGCACGACTCCTCCAGGGCGAAAATGGGCCGGCCATTGACGCGGCTCAGGTATCCACTCGCGAAGCCGGACAGGGTCCAGCACACCGGCTCCGTCGCTTGTCCGAGGTGCAAGAGGTGTTGCTCGGCCTCGTACGAATCGTGCCAGATCGCGTCGGCGAACGGCTCCGGCCCGGGGCGCCCCGAGGCATCGACGGGCTCGAACGTCACGAGCCCCCACAACCTGTGCAGCCGCCCGCCCGCGATGCGCCATTCTCGCTCGTCTGCCCAGGGGATCGCCTCACGTAACGCCTCCGCCGTCCGCCAGCCGTGGCCGTACCCGAAACGCGTGAGCACCGCGCGCGCCGCGTGGTAACCGAAGCTCTCGATGAGCTGCCTCCGCAAAAGCCCGAGCGCCACCGCGTCGAAGAG
>JANMGF010001179.1:0-2450 GCA_031374535.1 Polyangium sp. (in: bacteria) | reverse complement strand
ATCTTCGAGACGCAGCTCGAGGACGTGGACAGCGCGGTGGCGCGCTACCGCCGCGTGCTCGAGGTCGACGCGGAGAACTGGACGGCGGTCTCGGCGCTCGATCGGCTCTTCACGATGACCGAGCGCTGGACCGATCTCGTGCCCGTGCTCGCGCGGGAGGCCGAGTCCTCGTCGAACCCGGAGGAGTCGCTCGAGTTCAAGTACCGGCTCGGCCAGGTCCACCAGCTCCGGCTGAACGATCTGTCGGCGGCGATCGGCGTCTACCGCGAGATCCTGAACGCGGCGCCGGATCACCAGGCGACGCTCGAGGCCCTCGAAGGGCTCTTTTCTGCGGGCGTGAAGCAACTCGAGATCGGAGAGATCCTCGAGCCGCTTTACCAGTCGTCCGGTGACTGGGAGAAGCTCGTGGGGGTCCTCGAGGCGCAGCTCACGCACCTCACGGAGTCCGCCGATCGTCTCACCATGTATTACCGCATGGCAGAGATCCACGAGGAGCGGCTCGTCGCGCTCGACGGCGCGCTCGGCGTGTACGTCCGCGTGCTCAAGGAGTACCCGGCCGACGAGAAGACGCTCGAGGAGGTCGAGCGGCTCGCAGGTACGACGGACGGCGGCTGGGAGGTCCTGGCGAACGCATACGCCGACGTGCTCGGCCTGCATGCCGACAAGGCCGTGCAGACGAACGCCGGCACGCGGCTCGCGCGCGTGTTCGAGGAGGAGCTCAGCGACATCACGAAGGCCGAGGAGACGTACCGGTACGTGCTCGGCGTGGAGCCGCTCGATTCGAAGGCGCTCGGTGAGCTCGATCGGATCTACACGGCGCTCGAGCAGTACGCGGACCTCGCGCAGGTCCTCGAGCAGCGGGTCAAGGTGCCGCAGGAGCCTTACGAGCTCATCGAGCTCTACGGCCGCCTGGGTCAGGTGTACGAGGAGCAGCTCGGGCAGGTGGACGACGCGATCCGCTCGTTCCGCAAGCTCTTCGACGAGCTGGAGCCGCGGAACGAGGCGGCGGTCTATGCGCTCGAGCGCCTCTACGGCAGCAAGGGTTCGTGGACCGCGTTGATGGGCGTCTACGAGCGTGAGCTCGAGATCACGGCGGACGAGGGCGAGGTACGCGCGAAGATGGCGCGGCTGCTCTCCGAGGCGGAGCACCTCAACAACATCCCGGCCGCGATCGACATGTGGAAGCAGGTCCTCGACATCAAGGGCGAGGACACGGAGGCGCTCTTCGCGCTCGCGAACCTGTACGAGCGCGAGCAGCGGTGGGCGGAGCTCTGCGAGGTGCTCGAGCGGCAGTTCGACGTCGAGCCGACCGACGAGGCTCGCGTGGCCGTCCTCCTGCGTCGCGCCAAGCTCTACAACGATCAGCTCACCCGCGATGATCTCGCGCTCGACGATTACAACCGCGCCCTCGACATCGAGTACGCGAACGTCGAGGCGCTCTACGCGATCGCCGAGATCTGGCGGAAGCGCAACGATCCGAACGAGCTCGTGAGCATCCTCCACCAGACGGTGGATCGCGCGGGTTCGGTGCTCCCTGCCGAGAACGTGGTGGCCCTCTACCGCGAGCTCGGCCTGACGTACCAGCACGTCATCCCGCAGCCGTCGGACGCGATCGACGCGTGGCGAAAGCTCCTCGCGGTCGATCCGCGCGACTTCGAGGCCATGGCGGCGCTCGAGAACCTCCTCCGCGCCGAGGAGCGCTGGGTGGAGGTGATCGACGTCAAGATGGGCCGCGCGGCCGCGTACGAGGACGGGGCGGAGAAGATCCGTGAGTACCTCGAGGTCGCCGACATCTGGGAGCACCAGGTCCAGGACAAGGACAAGGGCACGCCGGCGTACGAGAAGGTCCTCGAGATCGAGCCGACGCACGATCGCGCCTACCTCGCGCTCGAGGAGCTACACGCCGCCGCGCATCGCGCCGAGCCGCTCATCGAGCTGTATCTCGCGCGCCTCGACTCGCGGGAGGACACCGACGACAAGACGGAGATCCTCCGCAAGGTCGCGCGTGTGTTCGAGGAGGAGCTCGAGGACCGGCAGCAGGCGTTCGACGCGCTCCTGACGGCGTTCGAGCTCGACTTCGCGAACATGGACACGGTCCGTTACCTCGAGCGCATGGCGCAGGCGACGAACCGCTGGCCGGAGCTCGTCCAGACGGTGAACGGCTGGCTGCAGGCGCAGACCGATCCGCTGCAGACCATCACGCTCTGCTTGCACCTCGCGAAGTGGTACGCGGAGGACCTCGGGCACCCCGAGTACTCGCAGCCGTACTACCAGAAGGTGCTCGCGATCGACCCGAACAACGTCGCGGTGCTGCGGCAGATGGCGAACTTCCACAAGAAGGGCGGCCAGTGGCAGCAGCAGGGCCAGATGCTCACGCGGGCGCTGGAGATCGCCGTCAAGGACACCGATCGCAAGGAGGTCCTGACGGAGCTCGGCGAGGTGCTCGAGAA